>NZ_VRMC01000004.1:0-109897 GCF_008369905.1 Pseudonocardia sp. EV170527-09 | reverse complement strand
GCGTCCTTGCTCAGCAGCATGCCGCCGAGCACCGACTGTTCGGCCGTGAGGTCCTGCGGCGGCTGACGGTCGAACGTCGCGCTCTCGCCGGATCCGGACGCCTTCTCGCCGTCACGGACCGCACGGGGCTTGTTGCCGGGACGATCGTCCGTCAGAGCCATACGCAGCGTCACCCCCGGTGGACACAGTACCGAACGCACGTTCGACGCGCGAGTGATGCGTACCGCCCACCCACGACCGTCGTCGGTGATCTGCCGGCCGGCGTGGTGCCCGACGGACCGCGGCGGGCGCGACCCGGGGAGCACGGCGCTCGCGTGCCGGCACGACCGACAGTAGGTCGGCCGCAGGGCCCGTGGCGAACCGGCCTGGTGATCGAACTGGGGATGAACTGTGCACGGATGCCGCCCGTCCCGGGACCGTGCTGGGGACAACCTGGGGACAGCATCCTGGAACGGGCCGTATCCACAGGTCAGAGGCATACTCACAGCTGTGGACAACTTTGCTCTGGCGTGTCGTCGCACGCCGCGTACGGGCGTGTCGGAGCGCCCGGCGGGCCGTTCACCGCCCGGCGCGTCCACAGGCCCGCCCGACGAGTGGATCGTCACCGGGCGGCGTGTCGGCTGCGTGACAAGGCATCCCGGTGCGGGGTCATTCGATCGGTGTCGATCGTCCACCCGGGACTGCACACCGTGTCCGTGGCGCCCGTACGGCCGGCTCCGGACACGCGAAAGGGCGGGGTCCGGAGCACATGGCTCCGAACCCCGCCCTGATCACGCTCGGTGGTCGTACGACCACCGAACCGCTCAGCTCGCGACGACCGCGATCGGCAGCTCGGTGGTGACCTCCGGGTGCAGGCGGACCTGCACCTGGTGCTTGCCCAGGGTCTTGAGGTGACCCGGGACGTCGATGCTGCGCTTGTCCAGCAGCGGACCGCCGGCCGCCTTGACGGCGTCGACGACCTGGGCGGGGGTGATCGAGCCGAACAGGCGGCCCGTGTCCCCGGCCTTGGCCGAGACGGTCACGTTGATGTTGCGCAGCTGCGAGTCGACCTGCTGGGCGCGGCCCAGGTCGCGGATCTCGCGGGACTTCTGGGCCCGGCGGATCTGCTCGACCTGCTTCTCGGCGCCACGGGTGGCGACGACCGCGAGCTTGCGCGGCAGCAGGTAGTTGCGGCCGTAGCCGTCCTTGACCTCGACGATGTCACCCGGGGCACCCAGGTTCGGGACGTCGGCGTTGAGGATGAGCTTCATGTGTCTCCCCTTCCTCAGCGAGCGGTCGAGGTGTACGGCAGCAGGGCCACCTCGCGGGAGTTCTTGACCGCGACGGCGACGTCCCGCTGGTGCTGCCGGCAGTTGCCGGAGACCCGACGGGCACGGATCTTCCCGCGGTCGGAGATGAACTTCCGCAGCAGACCGGTGTCCTTGTAGTCGATCAGCTGGGCCTTGTCCTTGCAGAAAGCGCAGACCTTCTTCTTCGGCTTGCGCACGATGGCCTTGGCCATGGTGGTGCTCCTGGAGATCGTCCTCCGCCCGTCACGGGCGGAGAGGTACGTGGATCAGAAGGGGGGCTCGTCGTCGGACGCGGCGCCACTGCCCGCGGGCGGGGCCGAACCCCAGGGGTCGTCATAACCGCCGCCGGAGTTGCCTCCACCGCCGGAACCGCCACCCTGTCGGGCGCCACCGCCGTCGTAGCCACCGCCGCCGCCACCGAAGCCACCGGAGCCTCCGCCCCGGTTGACCTTGTTGACCTTGGCGGTCGCGTAGCGCAGGGACGGGCCGACCTCGTCGACCTCCATCTCCACGACGGTCCGCTTCTCGCCTTCCTTGGTCTCGAACGACCGCTGGCGCAGACGACCCTGGACCACGACGCGCGCGCCGCGGGTCAGGGACTCGGCGACGTTCTCCGCCGCCTGGCGCCAGATGTTGCAGCGCAGGAAGAGCGCCTCGCCGTCCTTCCACTCGCCGGACTGGCGGTCGAAGGTGCGCGGGGTGGACGCCACGGTGAAGTTGGCGACCGCGGCGCCGGACGGGGTGAACCGCAGCTCGGGATCCGCCGTCAGGTTGCCCACGACGGTGATGACGGTCTCGCCGGCCATGACGGCTCCAATCAGCCGGCGGCGGGCGCCGGCGTGCGGGTGACGTCCTTGCGCAGGACCTTGGTGCGCAGCACGGACTCGTTCAGACCCAGCTGGCGGTCCAGCTCGGCGACGGTGGCGGGCTCCGCGGTGATGTCGAGGACCGCGTAGATGGCCTCGCCCTGCTTCTTGATCTCGTAGGCCAGGCGGCGCTTGCCCCAGACCTCGATCTTCTCGACCGATCCGCCGTCGTTCTTCACGACGGTGAGGAACTGCTCCAGGGACGGCTGCACAGTGCGCTCGTCCAGGCCGCCGTCGAGGATGACCATGACCTCGTAATGACGCATGAGAACCACTCACCTCCTATGGACTCGAAACGGTCACGGCCCGGACGGCCGTGACAGGAGGTTCTCAGTGCACCCCGACGGTTTCCGGCGGAATGCACGGGACCTGCGGGGATGCCGGTACAGGCTAGCAACGCCCGGTCCGGCCCCGACCTGCGGGTACGTGGATCGCCGCGACGGGTCCGGTCGGGCCCGCGGGGACACCCGTCGCCGTACGGGTGCCCGGTCCGCGGCCTCCCGCGGGGGCCGCGCCGCGGCGGACGCCACCGGCGGCCGAGGACTGTCGGGGGTCCTCGCTACCGTGCCCGCATGCAGATCGGAGCACACGTCCGCGACGCCGAGGACCCCCTGGCCGCGGCCGCCGAGGTCGGGGCCGAGGTGATCCAGCTCTTCCTGTCCGACCCGCAGGGCTGGAAGAAGCCGCCGCCGCACCCGCGGGCCGCGGAGCTGGCCGCCTCGGACGTCGCGGTGGTGGTGCACGCGCCCTACACCGCGAACGTCGCGTCCACGAACAACCGGATCCGCATCCCCAGCCGCACGATCGTCCAGCACCACCTGGCCGGGGCCGCCGAGGTCGGCGCGTTCGGGCTGGTCGTGCACGGCGGCCACGTCACGAAGGACGACGACCCGGCGGTCGGCGTCGACAACTGGCGCAAGTTCGTCGAGCGCCAGGCCGGTGAGCACGGCTTCGACGTGCCCGTCCTGATCGAGAACACCGCAGGTGGGGACAACGCGATGGCCCGCCGGTTCGACGCGCTGGGCCGGCTGTGGGACGCCGTGGGCGAGTTCGGCGTCGGGTTCTGCCTGGACACCTGCCACGCCTTCGCCGGCGGCGAGGAGCTGGCCGGGATCGTCGAGCGGGTCCGGGGGATCACCGGGCGGATCGACCTGATCCACCTGAACAACTCGCGCGACGCGTTCGACTCGGCCCGCGACCGGCACGCCAACATCGACGACGGCACGATCCCGCCGGACGAGCTGGCCGCCGTCGTCGCGGCGGCGGGGGCGCCGGTCGTGGTGGAGACCCCGGCCGAGGGGCAGGCCCGCGACATCGCGTTCCTGCGGGAGCACACCTGAGGCTCGGGCGGTGCAGGCGAGCCGGCCGGACGGCGTGAGCCCCGGGGTCCCTCAGCGCCAGGCGAAGACCGGCTGCTCCAGGTGCGCGACCCGGGTGGGGCGCCCGTGCAGGACGACCTCGCGGAACTGGTGGAGCACCGCCCCGGTGGGGGCGTGGACGAAGCGGTCGAACAGCGGCACCTGGATCACCGGGGCGTCGGACTCGGGGATCGTGAGGAACCGCGGCTCGTGGTCGATCTCGGCCAGCGGCGGGCGGTACAGCTCGGCGACCTCGTCCGGGTTCGGCGTCGGCTCGCCCGCACCGCCGGCCCACAGCACGACCGGGGTGATGACGTAGCCGGATCGGGTCGGGTAGTCGTCGAGCAGGCCGAGCACGCGGTCCGGACCGAGTTCGAGCCCGATCTCCTCGGACACCTCGCGGCGCCCCGCCTCCTCGGCGGTCTCACCCGGGTCGAGCCGCCCGCCCGGTAGGGCCCACTGCCCGGAGTGCGCCCGCAGCGACCGGGCGCGCCGGGTCAGGACGAACGCGACCTCGTCGGCGAGACGGCCGTCGCCGGTGGCACCGGGGACCGGCAGCAGCGTCAGGGTGACGGCGGCGGCCCGTTTCCCCGCCCGGTCCGCCTCCGACGCGGCCCGGCGCTCGGCCGGGGGGGAGCGTCGTCAGCGCCGCCTCGACACGCTCCCGCAGCCGCTGCTGCACCGGTTCCGGGACCACCACGTCGTCGGCCATGTCCCGATCGTCGCACCCGGCCGGGCGCCGCACCGGTCTCCGTCGCCGCCGCGCACGTCACACCCCGTGCGGCGCCACCCCGCGCCGTGCCGAGCCCGGCGCGCACGGGCCCGGGGCCGGACCGCCCGGGCGGCCGCGCCGCCGGCCGTCGACGGACGGAGCAGCAGCGAGTCGGTCCGCGGGGTCAGTCCGCGGGGTCGCGCCGGGGGCGGGCCGCCCGGGACGGCCACGGCTGGGGTGCGGCCGCGCGGGTGGCCCGGCCGGAGCCGGTGGACCGGGTCGCGCCGTCCGGACCGGTGGCGCCGGGTCCGCCGCCGTCCCCGCTCCGGCGCCGCCCGCTCCGTGCGGGCACGGCCCCGGCGGACGCGCCGGCGGGCACTGGGGGCACGGCAGCCCGGGAGGAACGTGGGCCGACCGGCCACACCGGCTCCGGGTCCCGGCCCGGGTCGGTGCCGGGCCGCAGGATCTGCCGGACGACGAGCACGCACAGGGCGACGACCACGGCGTCGCGGACCAGCACCGTCACCAGGAACGGCTCGGGGGGCAGCCCCTTGTTCGCGACGCCGAGGTACTGGTACATCCGCGGTACCCACACCAGCGCGTCGACGGTCATCCACGCCAGCAGGAGCCGCCAGCGCGGCAGGGCGAGCACCGCGAGCGGGACCAGCCACAGCGAGTACTGCGGGCTCCACACCTTGTTCAGCAGCAGGAACGCCGCGACCGTCAGGAAGGCCAGCTCGGCGACCGCGGGCGGCCGCGGAGCGCGCAGCGCCAGAGCGGCGATCGCGACGAACGCCAGCACCATGAGCACCGCGGTGACGGTGTTGAGCACGGTGGGGGACTGCCCGTCACCGAGCGGGCCGTCGAAGCCGGACCAGCCGGTGAACCAGTACAGCGAGTACCAGACCGAGTCCGGGTCGGCCGGGCGCGTGCGGTTGAGCAGGAAGAACTCGGCCCAGCCGCGGGGCCAGGCCAGCGCGACCGGGAGGTTCACCGCCACCCAGGCGAGGACCGCGGCGCCGATCGTCCAGGCGGCACGCGGGAGGCCGCCGTCGTCGCGGCGTCGCCAGCCGACGAGCAGCACCGGCAGCAGGAGCAGCAGCGGGTAGAGCTTCGCCGCGCCGCCGATCCCGAGCAGCAGCCCGGCCCAGACGGGCCGGTCCCGGCGCAGCGCGAGCAGCGCGCCGGTCGCGAGCGCGACGGTGAGCGTGTCGAAGTTGGTGAACGCGTGCACCACCACCAGCGGCGACAGCGCGACCAGCGCGGCGTCCCACGGGCGTTCCGGGCGGAGCATCAGCACCGCCCACACGACCACCAGCCAGGCCATGGCCAGCCAGATCGCGGTGACGTCGAAGTAGACGACGACGTCGAGCGCGGACGGCAGCGGCAGCCGCTCGGCCAGCCACTGCCAGCCGTCGGTCAGCTGCGCGTTGAGGTACTGGAACATCCCGGTGACGACCGGGTACTCCATGTACCGGGCGGTGCGGGAGCCGTCGGCGGCGGTCTCGAACCAGGCGTCGCGGTAGGGCACGGCGTCGTCGGCGAGACCCTCCAGCCCGTAGAGCGGGACGGTGTCGGAGTAGCACATCGCGACGTACTGACGGTCGTTGCGCCAGTCCAGCGCGAGCGCACCGTCCGGGGTGCGGTACTCCTGCAGGCAGGCCGCCTTGCCCAGCCAGCCCAGCGCCAGCACGACGACGGCGAACAGCAGCACCACCCGCAGCGGCGTCCACCACCGGGACCGCCCGACGAGTGCGTGCCGGCCCATCGGGCCGCCGACGACCCGGCTGGCGGCGCGCGCCAACGGCTCGGTCCAGGTCGGGATGTCCCGGTCCCGGACGCCCGCCCCCGACGCCTCGTGGGGAACGGGGGGTGCGGCTCCGGGCCGGGCGCCTGCGGTCAGTTGTCGCCCCCACGGCCCGGACGGTCCCGGCCCGCGTCGGAGCCTGGCTGACCGTCGCCGTCACCGCTGCCGTCGCCGTTGCCGCCGTCGCCGCTGTTGCCGTCGCCGGACGCGTCGCCCGAGCCGTCGCCCGAGGAGTCACCCCGGTCCGCGCGGTCACCCCGGTCGCCGTTGTCGCCGTTGTCGCGGCCGTCGCCGGGCTCCTGGGTGGTGGTGGTCTGCTGCTCGTCGCCCTGCCCCGAGTCGTTCGAGACGGCCCGCGCCGGGGCCTGGCCGATCGGCTCGAAGTCGGAGAACTGCTCCACCGGGGTCCCCCGCAGCACGTCGGTCATGAACGACTGCCAGATCGAGCCGGGCAGCATCCGCCCGTAGACCGGACGTCCCGCGGAGTTCTTGATCGGGGAGTTGTCGTCGGTGCCGACCCACACGGCGGTGGACACCGACGGGGTGTAGCCGACGGTCCAGGCGTCGTTGTTCTGACCCTCGACGCTGCTCTGCACGGTGCCGGTCTTCGCGGCGACCGGACGCCCGTCCAGCCCGATCCGCGACGAGCTCGCGACGTCGGTCATGGACTCGGTGACGTTGCGGGCGACCTCGGCCGGCATGACCTGCTGGCCGTTGTCGGTGCTGCCGCGGTCGTAGATGACCCGGCCGTCGCTGGCGGTGACCTTCGCGACCAGGAACGGGTCGCGCCGCATGCCGTCGGCCGCGAACGTGGCGTAGGCCGCGGCCATGTCCTCGGGGTGGACCTCGCGGTCACCCAGCGAGATGCCGCCGGTGGGGTTCGGCAGCAGGTCGGCGGGGATGCCGGCCTGGTGCGCGGCGTCGGCGACCCGCTGCGGGCCGACGTCGAGGCCCATCCGGTAGAAGACCGTGTTGATCGACTTGGTCATGGCCTCCTTCACCGAGCACTGGCCACAGCTCACGCCCTCCGAGTTGGTGACCGTGGTGCCGGCGAGCTCCTGGGGGGAGGAGCCGTCGTAGATCGTGCCGAGGCCGACCGGCGGGTTCGCCTGCAGCGCCGCCGCGAGCACGAACGGCTTGAACGACGAGCCGGGCTGCTTGAGCACCGAGGCGTAGTCGAGACCGACGCCGTTCTCCCCGCCGAAGTAGGCGATGACCGCGCCGGTCTTCGGGTTCACCGACACCAGCGAGGACCGCAGGTTGGCGGGCTGGCCCTCCATCACCTTCTGGACGGCCTTCGCCGCGTCCTCCTGGGCCTTCGGGTCGATCGTCGTGGTGACCGTCAGGCCCTGGGTGTTGATCTCGGTCTCGGAGATCCCGAGCTTCTCCAGCTCGGCGCGGGCCGCGTTGTAGATGTGGCCCTTGTCGTCACCGGGGATGCCCCCGCCCTCGGCCGCGGAGGCCTCCCTCCACTGCGGGAACCTCTGCTGCGCCCGCTCGGCCGGGCTCATCCAGCCCTGGGCGACCATGCCGTCGAGCACGAAGTTCCACCGCTGCTGGGACATCTCGAGGTTCTTCGCCGGGTCCCAGCGCGACGGCGACTGGATCAGCCCGGCGATCATCGCGCCCTCGGAGGCGTTCAGGTCCTGGACGTTCTTCCCGAAGTACGCCTGGCTGGCGGCCTGGATGCCGTAGGCGCCGCGACCCAGGTAGATCGCGTTCAGGTAGTTGCCGAGGATCTGCTCCTTGGTCATCTCCTTGGACATCTTCGCGGCCAGCACGACCTCGCGGAACTTGCGGAACAGCGAGTACTGGTCGTTGCCGGTGGTCACCTTGATGTACTGCTGGGTGATCGTCGAGCCGCCGCCGATCCCGCCGGAGAGCTGGTTGATCACCGCCCGCGCGATGCCGGTGATGTCGAAGCCGGGGTTGGAGAAGAACGTGCGGTCCTCGGCGGACAGCACGGCCTGCTGGACCGGCACCGGGACCTGGGACAGGTCGACACTGGTCCGGTTGACGTTGTCCGGCCGAACGGTGGCCAGCGGGGCGCCGTCGGCGTAGGTGAAGGTCGCGACCTGGGTGACCGCGATGTCGTCGGCCGCGGGGACCGGGAAGACCAGCCAGCCGATCGCGAAGGCGACAAGCGGGCCGATCACCGCTACCGCGGCGAGCCCGATGAGCCAGCGCCGGAGCCGGCGACGACGGCCGGGCTTCTTCTTCCCGTCGCCGCCGTCGCCGGGACCGCGACCGTCGGAACGACCGGGCGGGCCGGGCGGCCTGCCGCCCCCGGCCCCTCGACGGGGGGCCGTGGCCGGTGCCGCCGCGGCCGCCGCCGCACCGGCCGGCGGAGGGCCGGTGCGCTGCGGGGTGGCCGTGCGCGGACCGGCCTGGGCCGGCCGGACGACCGGGTCGAAGTGGCCGACCCCCGAGTCGTCGTGGGTCAGCAGCGGCGGCGGGGGCTGGGGGACCGGGCGCGGCGGCGGTCCCGCGGGCGCGGGACGGCCACCCACCGGCGGACGGCCGGGGGGCGGGGGGGGCATCGGAGGACGGGGGCCCGCGCCCGGCCGGGGTGGCGGTGGGGGCATCGGGGGGCGGGACCGCGGGGGACCGGGGGGCGGGGGCGGCGGCGGGGTGCGCCGGGGGTCACGCTCGTCGTTCACCGGGCGGCTCCGTGGGATGCGGTGGACCGGATCCGCAGCAACCCGGGCCGGGGGTGCCCGGGGCCGAGGGGATCCGGCGTCGGACCGGCGCGGTGCACGCGGTCCGGGTGGTCGTGCTCGTCGGGCAGGGCGCCATCGGACTCAGCCACCCGCACTCCGCCGGCCACGGCGGGGGCGGCCGGTGCCGAGGACGAACGAGCGGACCAGGTGGTTCCAGCGGCACTCGGTGCACACCTCGACGACGTGCACCGAGAAGTCGGCGACCTGCGCCGCGAGCTGCTCGAGGTCCGCCGCGGAGCGGGCCGAGCCGGAGACGTGACGCAGACTCTCGCCGAACACCCAGGAGACCTGGGCGAGCTCGTCGTGCCGGCAGACCGGACAGGCCCGATCGGCGGGGGCGCCGTGGAAGCGCGCGGCGCGGAGCAGGTAGGCACCCGCATCACACACCTCCTCACGGCCGACCCGACCGGCCCGGACGTCGGCCAGCAGAGCACGGCGCTGCAGGGCGTAGTCCACCACCTGTCGCGGGCTGAGCACCCGTCCAGGGTACGCGGGACGGACCCGCGGACCCATCGCCGTCCCGCACGGGGCCCTGCGGGCACGACCGTTCCGTCCCTGGTCGGGGGACTCGTCCGGTCCGCGCTCGCCTGTGATCACGATCATCACACGGGCGGATCGATGTATCGGACCGATAGGGTGACCGGTCGGCGGTCCGCACGGAGGAGGTCGCGATGCTGGACTTCGCGGTCCTCGGCCTGCTCCAGGACGGTCCGCTGCACGGGTACGAGCTGCGCAAGCAGCTCGGTCGCCGGCTCGGCGGCTTCCGCGCGTTCTCCTACGGCTCGTTGTACCCGGCCCTGCGCCGGCTGCTCCGGGCCGGGTCGATCACCGAGACCACCGACGAGGCGGGTGATCAGTACGGACGCACTCCGGGACGGCTGCGACGGGGCAGGCGGGTCTACCGCATCACCCCGGCGGGCCGGGACCGGTTCGCTGCCATGCTCGCCGAGGCCGGCCCCCAGGCCTGGGAGGACGGAAGCTTCGACGTGCACCTGGCGTTCTTCGCGCGGACACCGGCGGAGACCAGGATCCGGATCCTGGAGGGCCGCAGACGGGCCGTCGAGGAACGCCGGGACGGCCTGCGCACCGCACTCGGCAGACCCTGCGAGGGCGTCGACCGCTACACCCGCGAGCTGCACCGGCTCGGGCTGGAGTGCTCCGAGCGCGAGGTGTGCTGGCTGAACGAGCTGATCGCGACCGAACGGGCCGAGCAGGGCGCCACGGACGGCCGTGACGAGAGGACCTTCCCCGGTGGCGGGCCATCCCGGCCCGCGACCGGCGGGATACGACAGGACGAGACAACAGGAGGAGCCTGACATGAGCCAGGTTCGGGTGGCGGTCGTCGGCGTGGGCAACTGCGCGGCATCGCTGGTCCAGGGGGTTCACTACTACGCGGACGCCGATCCGTCGACCCAGGTCCCCGGCCTGATGCACGTCGACTTCGGCGGGTACCACGTCCGGGACGTGACCTTCGTGGCCGCGTTCGACGTCGACGCGAAGAAGGTCGGTCAGGATCTCGCCGACGCGATCTCGGCCAGTGAGAACAACACGGTCAAGATCGCGGACGTGCCGCCGCTCGGGGTGACCGTGCAGCGCGGGCCGACCCTCGACGGTCTCGGCCGCTTCTACCGGGAGACCATCACCGAGGCCGACGGCGAGCCCGTCGACGTCGTGCAGGTGCTGCGCGACACCGAGGCCGACGTGCTGGTGTCCTACCTGCCGGTGGGCAGCGAGGATGCCGACCGGTTCTACGCACAGGCGGCGCTGGATGCGGGCGTCGCCTTCGTCAACGCGCTGCCGGTGTTCATCGCCTCGGACCCGGAGTGGGCGGAGAAGTTCCGCGCGGCCGGTGTCCCGATCGTGGGCGACGACATCAAGTCCCAGGTCGGCGCGACCATCACCCACCGGGTGCTGGCGAAGCTGTTCGAGGACCGCGGCGTGCAGCTGGACCGCACGATGCAGCTCAACGTGGGCGGGAACATGGACTTCCTGAACATGAAGGAGCTCGAGCGGCTGGAGTCCAAGAAGGTCTCCAAGACCCAGGCCGTCACCTCGCAGGTGGACCGGGACATGGGCAAGGGCAACGTGCACATCGGCCCGTCGGACTACGTGTCCTGGCTGGACGACCGCAAGTGGGCCTACGTCCGGCTCGAGGGCCGCGCGTTCGGTGACGTCCCGCTGAACCTGGAGTACAAGCTCGAGGTCTGGGACTCCCCGAACTCCGCGGGCATCATCATCGACGCGGTGCGGGCGGCCAAGATCGCCAAGGACCGCGGCATCGGCGGACCGATCCTGTCGGCGTCGAGCTACTTCATGAAGTCGCCGCCGGAGCAGTACCGCGACTCCGAGGCGCGCGACAAGGTCGAGGCGTTCATCCGGGGCGAGATCGACAACTGATCGATTTCTCGCTACAACGGCCCGGGGACGACCGCGCAGGTCATCCCCGGGCCGTTCCCGTACCGGAGACGTTCCGGAATCTGAAATTACCGATCCGGAATCTTCTCGTTATTCGCCGTGATCGCAGTCATGCAATGAATGTGCTCTGCGTCATTTAATCGAGCGATATCTGTTCGTAATGTGCGGTCCGGCCTTGCGCGACCACCGCCCATCCGGGGTGAGGGGTGCAGGGTCACCGCCGGGCGACGACGCGGGCGGGTCGTGAGCGCTGTCCGGTCTCCCCACCGGAACTCCCCCTTCGTACCGGCGTCCACGGATCCCGCCCCGACCGCTCCTCCGGTGGTGCAACATCCCGAGGACCCCACCGTGCCCCAGCGTCATTCCGCTCCGGCGCTCCGCGTCGCCGTCGTGGCCACCACTGCCGCCGCGGCCGCAGTTCTGTCCGTGCTCCCCGCCGCCACCGCAGCCCCCACGGGCACCACCGCCGCCGCGGCACCCACCGCGGAGACCGTGACCCGTGCCGTCGCCCCGGCCGCGAACGTGCTGCCGACGCGCGGCGCGAACCCGGCCGCGCTCTCGGTCTCCTCCGCGGCGCAGGCCGCGGCCCCGGCCGCGCAGGCCGCCGCCGCACGCAGCGGCGCGATGTCGACCGCGCTGGCCCAGATCGGCAAGCCCTACCGCTGGGGCGCCACCGGCCCGAGCGCGTTCGATTGCTCCGGCCTGGTCCGCTACGCCTTCGCCAAGGCGGGCAAGGACCTGCCCCGCACGAGCCGTGCCCAGGCCCAGGTGGGCACCCCGGTGTCGAAGTCGAACCTCAAGCCCGGTGACCTGGTCTTCTTCTGCAGCCCGGTCAGCCACGTCGGCATCTACATCGGCGGCGGCCAGATCGTGCACGCCTCCACGAGCGGTCAGCCGGTGAAGATCTCCGACGTCGACCGGATGCCGTTCAACTCGGCCCGCCGGGTCTGAGAGAAGTTTGCGGAACGAAGCTCAGCTCTGAACGCACCCGCTCCCCGGTACGACCGGCCCCGTCCGCGCGCAGGACGGGGCCGGTCGTCGTAGGTTCACCGGGTGACCGCTCCCCGCCGCCCGCTCGCCCTGATCACCGGTGCCTCCCAGGGCATCGGCGCCGCCACCGCCCGGCTGCTCGCGCCGCGCTACGACCTGGTCCTCGGCGGACGGGACGAGAAGCGGCTGGAGGCCCTCGCCGACGAGCTGACCGAGGCGGGCCCGGTCGCGGTCCGGACCATGGCCGTCGAGCTCACCGACGACGACGCGCTGGCCACCGCCCTCGACGGCATCGACCGGCTCGACGCGCTGGTCCACTCGGCCGGGGTCGGGGAGCTGGGCACCGTCGAGGAGACCACCGCGCAGACCTGGCGCCACCAGTTCGACGTCAACGTCGTCGCGGTCGCCGAGACGACCCGGCTGCTGCTGCCCGCGCTGCGCGCGGCCGGGACGGACACCGGGGCCGACGTCGTGCTCGTCAACTCCGGCGCCGGGCTCACCGCCCGCGCCGGCTGGGGTTCCTACGCGGCCAGCAAGTTCGCACTGCGCGCCTTCGGCGAGGCGCTGCGCGCCGAGGAGTCCGGCAACGGCATCCGGGTCACCTCCGTGCACCCGGGCCGGGTGGACACCGCGATGCAGGAGCGGGTCGTGGCCCAGGAGGCCGCCGCAGCCGGGACGGCGGGCGGCGGGTACGACGGCTCGAAGTTCCTGCGCCCCGAGTCGGTCGGCGCCGCGATCCTGGCCGCGCTGACCGCGACCCGCGACGCCCACCTCACCGAGATCATGGTGCGCCCGCAGGGCTGAGGGCGGACTGCGCGCGCAGCTCGTCGAGCGCCGCCAGCAACGGTGGCGCGGCAGCGGCGGCGTCCCGGACCACCGCGAGGATCGTCCGCACCGGCGTGGGGCGCACGACCGGCACCGCGCAGGTCCCGGCCGGCAGGTCGACGGCCCCGAGCCGGGGGAGCACGGTGATCCCGATGCCGGCGGCGACGAAGGCCAGCGCCGTGCGGTAGTCGTGGGCCTCGACGTGGAACGGCGGGCGGAACCCGGCGGCGGCGCAGGCCTCGACCAGGTTGCGCCGGCACCACCCGCGGGCGAAGTCGTTGTCCACCCACCGCTGCCCGGCCAGATCCCCCAGGTCGACCTGCTCCGCCCCGGCCAACGGGTGATCGTCGGGCAGCACGACGACGTAGGGGTCGTCGAGCAGGTGGTGCACCGAGAACCCGGGCCAGGCCTCGAAATCCGGTCGTTCGACGGCGATCTGCAGGTCCGAGCGATCCGCCGGGTCGTCGGGCAGCCACTCGCGCAGGGCCAGGTCGAGCCGGACACCCGGGAAGCCGCCGGTCAGCCTGCGCACGACCCGCGGCATCCAGGCGGACCCGACGGAGGCGAAGTAGGCCAGCGACAGCGACCCGGTGCGCCCGGTGCGCAGGTCCTCGACGAGCACCTGGGCCTCCCCGAGCCGGGCCAGCACCGCGTCGGCCTGTTCGGCCAGCAGCAGCCCGGCCGCCGTCGGCCGCAGCCCGCGGCCCACCCGCTCGAACAGCACCAGACCGGTCTCCCGGGCCAGCGCGGTGACGTGCTGGCTCACCGCCGACGGCGTGTACCCCAGGTTGGCGGCGGCGGACTGCACCGACCCACCGGCCACGACCGACCGGAAGATCATCAGACGATGGGTGTCGAGCACGGCCCGACCGTACAGTAGAACTGAATCCAGGAACAGAACATGTCGCTGGTGCTGAACCGTGAGCGGTCCGACGATGTCCTCATGACCACCGTGCACCTGGGGCGGCTCGCCCTCACCACGCCCGCCCTCGCCGCGCTGTACCGGTCGTTCCGGGACCGACCGCGACGGTTGCCCGTCCGCACCGGCTACGACACCCGCCGGCCCACCCTGTGAACGCCGCGACCCGGTCCCGGCTGCTGCCGCTCGCTGCCGCGGCCACCACCGTCGTGCTCTGGGCGTCGGCGTTCGTGGCCATCCGCGCCATCGGCCACGACCTGTCCCCGGGTGCGCTGGCCCTGGGGCGGATGCTGCTCGGGGCCCTGACCCTGACCGCGATCCTGACCGTCGTCCGCGCCCGGAGACGCACCTCCGGCCCACCCCTGCCCCGCGGACGTCTGCTGGCCGCGGTGGCGATCTGGGGTGCGGCCTGGTTCGGCGTCTACAACCTCGCGCTGAACGCGGCCGAGCGGCACCTCGACGCCGGCACCACCGCGCTGCTGGTGAACGTGGCGCCGGTGGTCGTCGCCGTGCTGGCCGGGCTGCTGCTCGGGGAGGGCTTCCCCGCGCGGCTGCTGGCCGGGATGGGCGTCGCGTTCGCCGGGGTGGCGCTGATCGCGGCCGCCTCCTCCGCCGGGGGCGTCGACCTGTCCGGGGTGCTGCTGGGACTGCTCGCCGCGCTGGTCTACGCGGGCGCGGCCGTCGCGCAGAAGCGGCTGCTGCCCCGGGTGGACGCCCTGACGATGACCTGGACCGGCGCCGTCGCCGGGGCCGTCGCGCTGCTGCCGTTCCTGCCGTCGCTGGTGACCGAGCTCGGCACCGCGCCGGCGACGGCCGTCGCCGGCGTCGTCTACCTGGGGGTGTTCCCGACCGGCATCGCGTTCCTGACCTGGGGGTACGCCCTGACCCGCACCACGGCGGGCAAGCTGGCCGCGACCACGTACGCGATCCCGCCGCTGGTGGTCGGGCCGTCCTGGGCGCTGCTCGGGGAGGTGCCCGCACCGGCCGCGCTCGCCGGCGGCCTGCTCTGCCTGGTCGGCGTCGCCGTCGCCACCCGTCCGGCCGGGTCCCGGGGGCGGGGATCCTCCGAACGACCGACCCCGGTGGCCAGCTCGGTCACTACGCTCGACGGGCATGGGGGAGTCCAGGGACGACGAGCGGTCCGTGCTGCGGGTGTCGGACCCCGAACGGAATGAGGTCGCGGAGCGGCTGACGCTGGCGCACGACGAAGGCCGGCTGTCCCTGACCGAGTACGACGAGCGGTTGCAGCAGGCCTACGCGGCGACCGTCCGCGCGGATCTCGACCGGCTGGTCGCCGACCTGCCCGCGGTGGAGCGCACGGCCCTGCCGTCGGTGCGCGCCGAGACCGCGGAGGTGGAGAAGGCCGAGGCGCGGCGTGAGCACCTCACCGAGTGGCGGTCGTGGGCCGGCACCGCGGTCATCCTGACCGGCATCTGGGTGGTGACCGCGGTCTCCGCGGCCTCCGACGGGGAGGGGCTCCCGTTCTTCTGGCCGATGGTGCCGATGGGGATCTGGGCCGCGGTCCTCGTCGCACAGTTCTTCTTCGGCTCCGAGGACGAGGACGACGACGAGGACTGACGACGAGGACCGACCCGAGGACCGAGGCCCCGCGACGGCTGCCACGCGCCCCGGACCGGGCATAGAGTCGCTCCGTGCTCGACCCCGCCCGCCTCGATCTGTCCGCGCTCGCGGACGCGCTCGAGGACCGCACGCCGGAGGTCACCTGGTACCTCGATCCGGCCGACGCCGAGGTGCACGGCGTGTCCGGCGGCACCCGGCCCGATCCGGACTGGGTGGAGATCCGGCCGGTGACCAGCCGGGAGTCCTACCGGGACATGTCCGACTTCACCGCGGGCGTGCAGCACCGCCGGGCCGCGGCGCTGCTGGACCGCGCGATCGACGGCCGGGGCGCGTTCCGCCGGTTCAAGAACACGCTGTTCGAGTTCCCCGAGGTCCGTGACCAGTGGTACCGCTTCCGCGACGCCCGTGCCCGGCGCCGGGCGGCGGACTGGCTGGTGGCGGCCGGCCTGATCGGCGCCGAGGACGGCGAGCGGATCAAGGCCCGCCACCCCGATCCGGACCCGTCCAACGACGACGTGCCCGCCGCCGTCGCCGACGACCTGGCCCTGCTCTACGGCCCCCGGCTGCGCCAGGTGCTGCTGTTCGGGTCCTGGGCCAGTGGGGAGGGCTCGGTCGAGTCCGCGATCGACCTGCTCGTGGTGCTCGACGACGACGGGGTCCCGATCCTGCCCTGGGAGGAGGTCCGCGCGATGGACGACGTGCTGTGGCAGCACACCCGGCGGACCGGGCTGACGATCAGCGTGCTGCCGGTCGGGCAGGGCGAGCTCGTCCGCGCCGCCGACCCGACGGTCGTGCGGGCCCGCGCCGAGGCGGTGCGGGTCCGGTGACCCGGCGGGTGAACGGCGGGCTCGCCCGGGCCCGGGTCGAGCTGGGCGGGGCCCGGGTGCTGGCGGAGAACGGCTTCGGCGACGCCGCGGTCTCCCGCGCGTTCCACGCCGCGTTCCGCGCCGCCGAGACCGCGCTGCTGGTGCTGGGGGAGACCCGCGCCGAGCACTCCGAGGTGGTCAGCGCGTTCGTGCGCCGGGTCGTGCGGGAACGCTCGCTGGACCCGCGCGCCGGTCGACTGCTGCGGTCGCTCTACAACCGGCGGGCGCTGGCCGACCACTCCGACGCGACCGCCCCCGCCGCCGAGGCGCACGCCGCTCTCGACGACGCCGCGTTCGTCCTCGACGCCGTGGAGGCCTGGCTCGCCGAGCCCGCCCTCTCCACGCCGCCGGCCCCGGAGAACGGGGCGACCCGGCGGCCGGAGAAGCCGGTCCGGCGCGGGTTCCGGGCCTGACCGGCCGCAGCGGCGATGACCGCGCGGGTCAGAAGAAGTCCCCGCCGAAGTCGGAGTCGTTGTCGAACAGGCCCCCGCCGTCGAAGCCGCCGTCGAAGCCCGGGGCAGCTCCGTCGACCCCGCCGTCGACCCCGCCGTCGAAGCCCGGGTCGTCGAGCGCGGCGCCGTCGGCGAACCCGTCGGCGTAGGCGGCCTGGTCGGCGCCGGCCATCCCGCTGAACAGCGAGGTGAACAGCAGCGCCGAGCCGACGCCCCAGGCCCCGGCGACGAGTGCGGGCTTCCACCAGGGCTCGGAGTACCAGCCGCGCGGCACCGGGCGCCCGGCGACGGTCCCGCCGGGGTAGTAGTGGCTGTTGCGGTCGGTCGGTCGCGGCGACGCGCCCAGGCTGCGCCCCTCCACCTCGACCTCGCGGTCCTCGGTGACCTCACCGGCGCGGGACTGGCCGGGCAACGGCGGCAGCTCGGGTCCGGGGTCCATGCCCATCGCGGTGCGTGCGGCCCGGACGTAGTAGAGGCCCTCGTAGGCGGTCTCGGTGACCTGCCGGCACTGCGCGGGGGTCCGCGCCTGCTCCATCTGCGAGCCCGCCGCGGTGTAGCGCTCGGCCGCGTCGGCCAGCGCCTGGCGGCTCGCCTCGTCGGTCCCGGTCAGGGCCAGGACCTGACCGCCGAGCCGTTCCACCCAGCGCCGGGACTCGGCCTGGGCGTCGGCGAGCGCCGCTGCCTTGTCGGCATTGTGCCGTCGCACCAGCCAGACGACGGCCGCGACCACGGCGAGGACGACGATCAGGGTCAGCAGTGAGCTCATGGCGGACCTCCTGCCCGCCTCAACGGGCAGGAGGTCGCCTGCGTTCCCTACCGGACGACGTTGACCAGGCGCCCCGGGACGACGATGACCTTCTTCGGCTCGGCCCCGTCCAGCGCGGCGACGACCTTCTCGTCGGCCAGCGCGGCCGCCCGGATGTCGTCCTGGCCTGCGTCGGCGGCGACGACGACCCGGGAGCGGACCTTGCCGTTGACCTGGATCGGGTACTCGACGGTGTCCGCGACCAGGTAGCGCTCGTCGGCGACCGGGAACGGGGCGTAGGCCAGCGTGTCGTCGTGGCCCAGCTTCTGCCACAGCTCCTCGGCGATGTGCGGGGCCAGCGGTGCCAGCATCAGCACCAGCGCCTCCGCGACCTCGCGCTCGACCGGCGTGCCCCGCTTGGTCAGGGCGTTGTTCAGCTCGATCAGCTTCGCGGCGGCGGTGTTGTAGTGCAGCGCGGGGTAGTCGGCGCGGACGCCGGCGATCGCCTTGTGCACGGACCGCAGGATCTCCTCCGACGGCGCCGTGTCGACGACGGTGACCTCACCGGTCGTCTCGTCGACCAGGTTGCGCCACACCCGCTGCAGGAACCGCTGCGGGCCGACGACGTCACGCGTCGACCACGGGCGGGAGGCGTCCATCGGACCGGTGTACATCTCGTACAGCCGGAAGGTGTCCGCGCCGTAGCGGTCGCACATGTCGTCGGGCGTCACGACGTTCTTCAGCGACTTGCCCATCTTCCCGTACTCCCGGGTGACGGGCTGCCCGTTCCACGTGAAACCGCTGTCGGACTCCACGACCTCCTCGGCCGGCACGTAGGTGCCGCGGGCGTCGGTGTAGGCCCAGGCCTGGATGTAGCCCTGGTTGAACAGCTTCCGGAACGGCTCCTCGCTGCTCACGTGGCCCAGGTCGAACAGGACCTTGTGCCAGAACCGCGAGTACAGCAGGTGCAGCACGGCGTGCTCGACCCCGCCGACGTACAGGTCGACGCCGCCCGGGTCGGCGACCGACCGCGCCGTGTTCTTGCCGATCCAGTACTTCTCGGCCTCCGCGGAGACGAACCGCTCGGTGTTCTCCGGATCCAGGTAGCGCAGGTAGTACCAGCACGACCCGGCCCACTGCGGCATCGTGTTCGTCTCGCGGCGGTACTGCTTCGGGCCGTCGCCCAGGTCCAGCTCGACGGCCACCCACTCGTGCGCCCGGGACAGCGGCGGCTCCGGCTCGGAGTTCGCGTCGTCCGGGGCGTAGGTCTTGGGCGAGTAGTCGTCGACGTCGGGCAGGACGACGGGCAGCTGGTCCTCGGGCAGCGCGATCGGACCGTGCTCGTCCCAGATGACCGGGAACGGCTCGCCCCAGTAGCGCTGCCGGGAGAACAGCCAGTCGCGCAGCTTGTACTGCACGACGCCCTCGCCCGCGCCCTTCGCGGCCAGCCAGTCGATGATCGTGCGCTTGGCCTCGTCGACGCCCAGCCCGTTCAGGCTGATCTCGTCGTTCGCGGAGTTGATGGTCGGGCCGTCGCCGGTGTAGGCGCCACCGTCCCAGTCCGACGGCGGCGCCACCGTGCGCACGTGCGGCAGCCCGAACGCGGCGGCGAAGTCCCAGTCGCGGGTGTCCTCGGCGGGGACCGCCATGATCGCGCCGGTGCCGTAGCCCATCAGCACGTAGTCGGCGACGAACACCGGCACGGCCGCGCCGTTCACCGGGTTGGTGGCGTACGCGCCGGTGAACACACCGGTCTTGTCCTTGTTCTCCTGCCGGTCCAGCTCCGACTTGCGCGCGGCCTCGGCCCGGTACGCGGCGACGGCCTCGGCGGGCGTCGCGGCGCCACCGGTCCAGCGGGGGTCGGTGCCGTCCGGCCACTGCGCCGGGACCAGCGAGAACACCAGCGGGTGCTCGGGCGCCAGCACCATGTAGGTGGCGCCGAACAGGGTGTCCGGGCGGGTCGTGAAGACCTCGACGGCGTCGTCGGAACCGACGACGGGGAACCGGACGCGGGCCCCCTCCGAGCGGCCGATCCAGTTGCGCTGCATCGCCTTGACCGACTCCGGCCAGTCGACCCGGTCCAGGTCGTCGGCCAGCCGGTCGGCGTAGGCGGTGATCCGCATCATCCACTGCTTCAGGTTGCGGCGGAAGACGGGGAAGTTGCCGCGCTCGGAACGGCCGTCGGGGGTGACCTCCTCGTTCGCCAGCACGGTGCCCAGGCCGGGGCACCAGTTGACCGGAGCCTCGGAGATGTAGGCCAGCCGGTGGCCGTCGATCGCCGCGCGCCGCTCGCCCTCGGACAGCTCGGCCCACGGACGGCCGTCCGGGGTCGGGCGGGTGCCGGCCTCGAGCTCGGCTCGCAGCTCGGAGATCGGGCGGGCGCGGTCGGCGTCGGTGTCGTACC
The DNA here is from genome assembly GCF_008369905.1 of Pseudonocardia sp. EV170527-09. Classification (NCBI taxonomy): domain Bacteria; kingdom Bacillati; phylum Actinomycetota; class Actinomycetes; order Pseudonocardiales; family Pseudonocardiaceae; genus Pseudonocardia; species Pseudonocardia sp. EV170527-09. Next base: position 89,948 of record NZ_VRMC01000004.1, on the reverse strand, counting down.
AGGACTCGAAGATCTCGCGGAAGATCCACTGGGTCCACCGGTAGAACTCGATGTCGGTGGTGGACACCGAGCGACGCGGGTCGTGGCCCAGGCCCAGCTGACGCAGCTGCTGCCGGTAGCGGGCGATGTTGGTCTCGGTCGTCGTCCGCGGGTGCGTCCCGGTCTGCACGGCGTACTGCTCGGCGGGCAGCCCGAAGGCGTCGAAGCCCATCGGGTGCAGCACGTTGTGGCCGTTCATCCGCAGGTAGCGGCCCAGCACGTCGGTGCCGATGAAGCCCAGCGGGTGCCCGACGTGCAGCCCCGCCCCGGAGGGGTAGGGGAACATGTCCATCAGGTAGACCTTCGGCTTCTCCGAGCCGGGCTGCCCCGGGTCGGGGGCGTGGAAGGTCTGCTCGGTCTCCCAGAAGTCCTGCCACTTCCGCTCGATGCGGGCGGCCATCTCGGCGTCGTAGCGGTACGCCGGGCGGTCCGCACGCTGCTCGGACGCGGTCGTGGTCTCGGTGCTCATGTCCGTCTCACCTCGGGGATGCCTGTCGTGACGGCCCGACTCGGGGCCCGGAACACGTCGCGGCCCCTCGTGCGCATCACGCAGGAGGGGCCGTCGCGGCGCCGTGTTGTGGCTACGACGCCGCGCCGGGAAGTCGGCGGGCCGTGCACATGTGACCAGGGTAGCCGGGGCGGGCGCCCCCGTTCCTCCGGGTTCTACCCTGGTCACGTGCCCACGACGCTCCGCCTGCTCCTCGCCGCCCTGCTCCTGCTGGCCGGGGTGGTCCTCGTCGTCCTCGCCGTACTGGGGGCGACCGGCCGGCTGCCGCGCAACCGCTTCGTCGGTGTCCGCACCGCGGACAGCCTGCGGACCGCCGACGCGTTCGCGGTCGCCAACCGGGTGGCCGCGCCGCCGGTCGGGGCCGCCGGGGTGATCGCCCTGGTCGGCGGGACGGTGCTGCTGGCCCTGGACCGCCCCGGCGCCGCCCCGTGGGTGCTCGGCGCGATCGCGCTGGTCGGGACGGTCGTGCTCGCCGGTCTCGGTGGCGCGGTCGGGGCGCGGGCCGCCGCCGCGGCGATCGCCGCGCAGGCCGCGGCCCCGAGCTGCGGCGGGGTCTGCGCCGGCTGCGACCTGGTGGCCGGTTGCCGCGACGCGACCGGCACCGAGCCCGGCTCGGAGCCCGGGGCCCGCACCGGCCTGTCCCACGAGGCCTGACCGGGCGTACCAGCCGCGCGAGCCCGCCCGCCCGTGAACGGGCCGACGACCTCCGGTGACCCGGCCCCCGTGGAACCCGCCGGCTGCGGGCGGACCGTCTCCCCGTCGAGGGTGATCCGCTCGAACGGCGCCACGTGGACCGCGACGCGGTCGGTCGGCTCCGGGTAGCGCGACCTGATCGTCCGAGGCGGCCCTGACGTCGTCGACCGCGTCAGTTCCAGGCCGGATCCCGCGGGAACGTGGCGAGCAGCGCCAGCGGGACGCCCTGGCGGCGCAGCACCCGTTCCCACAGCTGGTCGTAGACGGTGGTCAGCAGGTCGTCGGGCAGGCCGGGGACGACGTACCAGTCACCTCGGGCGATCTCGCCGCCCAACTGACCCGCGTCCCAGCCGGAGTAGCCGGCGAAGATCCGCAGGCCGCGCAGCCGCCGCGCGAGCGGGGCCGGGTCCGAGTCGAGGTCGACCAGCTGCACCGGCGGCCGGACCGGCATCAGCCCACCGATCCCGCTGCCGGTCTCCCCGGTCCGCAGGGCGGCCAGGCAGAGCGCGGTGCGCGCCTCCACCGGCCCGCCGACGAACATGGTCCCGGGGTCGCTGGTGAGCCCGGCCCAGCGCGGGAGCACGTCCCGCACGGCAGCCTGGCCCGGCCGGTTGAGCACGACCCCGAGGCTGCCCTGCGGACGGTGCTCGATCATGTAGACGACCGTCCGGGAGAAGTTCGGATCGCCCAGTCCGGGGGCGGCGACGAGCAGACTCCCCGGCGTGACCGGGGGAAGAGCGGCGCCTCGCGTGGCGCGGTGTTCCCGCACGGGTCCATGTTCGCACCTACGACGCGGACGCGGTTCTGCCACCCGTTCGCCGTAGCGTCGTACTCCGGACATGATCATTCATACGTTCGTACAGTACGAACGTCCACCGATGTGCACGTCCGTACAGGACGTACGTCCGGGTCAGAGGTTCTCGGCCGCCCACGCCCGCAGCGCGGCCTCGGCCTGCTCGGCGTCCATCGGACCCTGCTCCATCCGGAGCGCCAGCATGTGCCGGTAGGCCTTCCCGACGGCAGGCCCCGGCGGGATGCCCAGCAGCTCCATGATCCGGTTGCCGTCGAGGTCGGGGCGGATCGCGTCGAGTTCCTCCTGCTTGCGCAGCTCGGCGATCCGGTTCTCCAGGCCGTCGTAGTTGCGCTGCAGGGCCGCGGCCCGGCGCCGGTTCCGCGTGGTGCAGTCCGAGCGGACCAGCTGGTGCAGCCGCTCCAGCAGCGGCCCGGCGTCGGCGACGTAGCGGCGCACGGCCGAGTCGGTCCACTCGCCCTTGCCGTAGCCGTGGAACCGCAGGTGCAGGTAGACGAGCTGACACACGTCGTCGACCAGGGCCTTCGGGTACTTGAGCGCCCGCAGTCGCTTGCGGGCCATCTTCGCCCCCACCACCTCGTGGTGATGGAACGAGACCCGCCCGTCCGGCTCCTTGCGCCGGGTCGCCGGCTTGCCGATGTCGTGCAGCAGCGCGGCCAGGCGCAGCGTGAGGTCCGGCCCGTCGGTCTCGCGCTCGATCGCCTGCTCCATCACGACGAGCGAGTGGGTGTAGACGTCCTTGTGCTGCATGTGCTCGTCGGTCTCCAGCTGCATCGCCGGGACCTCGGGGACGACGTGCCGGGCCAGACCGGTGTCGCAGAGCAGCTCCAGACCCCGCCGGGGGTGCTCGCCGAGCATCAGCTTGGTGAACTCGGCCTGCACTCGCTCGGCGGTGATCCGGGTCAGCTCGTCGGCCATCGCCGTCATCGCGGTGGTGACCCGCGCGGCGGGGGAGAAGCCGAGCTGGGAGACGAACCGGGCGGCGCGCAGCATCCGCAGCGGGTCGTCGGAGAAGGAGCGCTCCGGGGTGTCCGGGGTGTCCAGGACGCCCTGCGCGAGCGCGGCGAACCCGCCGTGCGGGTCGACGAAGCGGCGCTGCGGCCCGGTCAGCTCGACCGCCATGGCGTTGACCGTGAAGTCGCGGCGCACGAGGTCGCCCTCGACGGTGTCGCCGAAGCGGACCTCGGGGTTGCGGGAGGTGCCGTCGTAGGTGTCGGCGCGGAAGGTCGTCACCTCGAGGGTCTGCCCGTCGCGGCGCAGTCCGACGGTCCCGAACGCGATCCCGGTGTCCCAGACCGCCTCGGCCCAGCCGCGCACGATCGCGAGGATCTGCTCGGGGCGGGCGTCGGTGGTGAAGTCGAGGTCGCCGGAGTCCCGGGTCGATGCGCCGGTGCCGCGCAGCACGGCGTCGCGGACGCTGCCGCCGACGAGGTAGAGCAGGTGCCCACGGGCGGCGAACCGGGCGGCCAGCTCGTCGGCGACGGCCGGGACGTCGAGCAGTGCGACCACGGCGTTCTCCTGTGCTCGCTGCAACTCGTCCGGGTCCGAGGCGGATCCGGCCGGGGGCCGGGTCACCTGTCGGGCGGTGGAGGACGGGGACGACGAGGACACGACGGGCCAGTCTAGGCAACGCGCCCGGGCGCCGGACACGGGTCCTCCGGTCGTCCCGCACCGTTCGACCGGTGATCGACGACGGGGCGACCGGGTGACGCCACGGCCGAGGGCGGCTCGTCGACCCCCCTTCGGGCCACCTCCTCGTTACCATCGCCACATGTCCCCCTCCCGCGGCCGCTCCTCGGCAGGGCGCGGCGCGGAACCCGGCCGTGAGAGCCGGAGCGCACGCGCCGGCCGTGCCGGGCGCTCCGACCGGTCCCCGGACGGTCGTCGCCGGCTGCGCACGGTGGACGAGACGTCCGCCGGTGGGCTCGTCGTGCATCCCGAGACCGGCGCCGCCGCGCTGATCGGCCGGCTGGACCGCCGGGGCCGGTTGCTGTGGTCGCTGCCCAAGGGCCACATCGAGGCCGGTGAGACCGCGGAGCAGGCCGCGGTGCGCGAGGTGCAGGAGGAGACCGGCATCATCGGTGAGGTGCTGGCTCCCCTGGGCACCATCGACTTCTGGTTCGTCGCCGAGGACCGGCGCGTCCACAAGACGGTCCACCACTACCTGATGCGCGCCCTCGGTGGCGAGCTCTGCGACGAGGACGTCGAGGTCTCCGAGGTGGCCTGGGTTCCGCTCGACGAGCTCGAGGGCCGTCTCGCCTACGCCGACGAGCGCCGGCTGATCCGGCATGCGGCCGACCTGCTGGAGGAGACGGCGTGAGCCGGGTCGCGGCCCTGGTCGCGATCGTGCTCACCGCGGTGGTGGCGCTGTTCCTCCCTGCGGCGTTCCCGGCGGGCGCCCCGCAGGCCGCCGCCCGGGACCGTCCGATGCAGCAACCGGTGCGGCAACCGGCCCAGCAGCCCGCCGCCCCGGTCCGGCTCGACGTCGCCACGATGACCCCGCGGGTGGTGACGTCGGCGGGACCGGGCGAGCTCGTGGTCACCGGCACCGTCACCAACACCGGCCCGGGTGCCGTCGACGACCTGGCCGTCCGGGTGCAGCGCGGGCCGGCGCTCACCGGTGAGGCGGCGCTGCGGACCGCGCTGGCCGGGGAGGCCGCGGTCGACGACGCGACACCGCCGTTCGCCGACCTCGGCCCGCTCCCGTCGGGTGCGTCGGTCCCGTTCCGCTACGCCGTCCCGCTCACCGGGCCCCCGCAGTCGACGCTGGCGCTGCCCGGCCCGGGCACCTACCCGCTACTGGTGAACCTCAACGGGACCGTCGACGGCGCGCCGTCGCGGCTGGCCGGGGTCCGCACGTTGCTGCCGGTGTCGTCGCTCCCGGGGGCCGCGTCGCCGCCGGCGCCGGGGGCCGCCGCGCCGGTGACGATGCTGTACCCGATCACCGACCCCCCGCGCCGGGTCCCGCCGCTGCCCGGCGAACCGCCGCTGCTGACCGACGACGACCTCGCGGTCTCCTTCGCCGAGGGCGGGCGGCTGCGCGGCCTGGTCGAGGCGCTGGGCTCCGCGGCGCCCGCCGGGTCCCCGACCCGGTCCGCGCTCTGCCTGGCGATCGACCCCGAGCTCGTCGCCACCGCGGTCGCCATGCGCGACGGCTACGACGTCGTCACCGGCCCCGACGAGTCCGAGCCGGGGCGCGGCGCGGAGGCGGCGGGCCAGTGGCTCGCGGCGCTGACCGCGGCCGCGCGCGGGACCTGCGTGATCGCCCTGCCGCCGTCGGACGCCGACCTGGTCGCCCTGGTCCGCGGCGGCCAGGCCGACCTCGCCCGGACCGCGCTGGACAGCGGCCGCCGGACCCTGTCCGCCGACCTCGGGACCACGGTCCTCGACGGCGTCGTGTGGCCCGTCGACGGCGTCGTCGACGAGGCGACGCTGGACGCGCTCGGCGGTGGGACCCGGCTGCTGCTCTCCGCCGACGGGGTGACCGGCGCGACGGCGTCGGGCCGGGTGCGGGTGGGCGGCTCCGACGGCACCGGCCGGGACGGCGACGAGTCCGCGCTGCTCACCGACCCGCTGCTCACCGAGGCCGCGACCGGACCCTCCGGTGTCGAGGTGCAGCAGGGGGCCGCGGGTGGGCTCGCCGGCCAGGACCTCGCCGGGGCGCTCGCGCTGCGCGCCGGGGAGGCCGACGGGCCGCTGATCGTCGCGCCGCCGCACCGCTGGGCCGCGGACGGACCGGCCGCCGCCGGGGTGCTGACCGCCCTGACCTCGCTGATCGAGGACGGCCGGATCGCCCCGACCGGCCTGCCCACCCTCACCGGGGGCGAGATCCGCACCGGCGGGACACAGCTGTTCTACCCACCGCAGGCCGGCGGCGCGGAGATCCCGGGGAGCGTCGTGTCCGGGGTGGCCGACCAGGTCAGGACGATCGAGGCGCTGCGTGCCGCGGCCGAGGCCCGCACCGGGGTCGGGGCGAGCCCCGCCGACGTGTTCGACCCGCTGGTGACCGGCACCCTGCGGGCGGTGTCGTCGTGGTGGCGGGGCGACCCGGCGCGCGCCGAGCAGGAGCAGACCGTCGTCGCCGACCGGGTGGCGCAGATCCGCGCATCGGTGCGGGTGGTCGAGCCGCCCAGCCCGTACTCGCTCGGGACCAGCGACGCACCGCTGCTGATCACCGTCGCCAACGGGCTGCCGGTGACGATGAACGTACGCGTGGTGCTGTCGAGCACCACCGGTCTGCGGGTCGCCCCGATCGAGGTGCAGGCGGTACCGCCGCGCGGCCGCGTCCAGGTGCGGGTCAGCGCCCAGGTCACCCGCTCCGGGGTGTTCAGCGTGGACGCCGGTCTGCTCACCCCGGACGGCGTCGCGCTCGGGCCGGACACCCGGCTGCGGGTCCGGTCGACCGTCTACGGGACGGTCACCGTCTGGCTGACCGCGATCGCGGGCGGCGTCCTCGTGGTCCTGGTGGTCCGACGGGTGCTGCGCAGGCTGCGTCCGGCCGCCGCACCCGGTCCGTCCGGTGGCCCGGGACCCGGCCCCGCACCGGGCCCGCCCCCCGACGCCCCCGTGCCACCGGGGCCGGCGCCGTCCGGACGCGCCCACCGCTCCTGAGCCCGGGACAGACGTCGGGGAGGCATCGGGGAGACATCGGGGGAGACAAGGAACACCGACGTCGTTCGCCGTACGGTATTGACCGCTCGTCGCATCACCGCTGCTTCCGGGCGAATCGCGAGGATTGGTAGGCAAACCGATCGGCGCCCGTCGCCGAAGACAGGGGAGATGGGTCCGGGGGCGTGTTCTCGGCTCGTCCGCATCCGACCGAGTGCCGTAGGCTGACGCCGGACACGACACCGAGCGCCAGGGGAGGGCGAGGCCGTTGAGCGGGCAGATCGGCGAGCGCACTGCCCGGACCGGCCCCCACCCCGTCGAGGACGACGCGGCACCTCGTCCGCACCCGTCGCTCGACCCCGTCGACGCCGCGGCGACCGCCGACGCGCCCGGGACCGCCGGGGCGCCCGCCGACCAACAGCCGACGGCCGCCGTTCCCGCCGTTCCGGCCCAGGCCCGGCCCACCGAGCGCATCCCGGCCGTCCGCGAGACCGCGAGCACGACGGCGGGCTCGCCGCTCCCCGAGCGCTACGTGCTCCGCCAGCGGATCGGGTCCGACCCGGCCGCCGGGGCGGAGTTCTGGCGCGCCGAGGACACCGTGCTGCGCCGTCCCGTCGGCGTCACGCTGCTGCGCAGGCTGCCCGCCGACGACCGTTCCGACGACCCCGAGGGCACCGCCCGCGCCGGCGAGATGATCGTGCGCGCCCTGCGCTCGGGCTGCTTCGAGCACTCCGGCAGTGCCCGGCTGCTCGACGTCCTGGCCCCGGGCACGCACGGCCTGCCGGCCGATGTCCTGGGCGCCGCCGTCGCCGAGTGGGTGCCCGGGCGATCGCTGGCCGAGACCGTGGCCGAGGGCCCGGTCCGCGCGCAGCGGGCCGCGAAGGCCGTCGAGACCCTGTCGGCCGCCGCCACCGAGGCCCACCAGCAGGGCCTGGTCCTCGGCTGCGACCACCCGCAGCGGGTCCGGATCACTCCGGACGGCCGCGCCATGCTGGCCTTCCTGCTCCCGCGCCCGTCGGTGTCCGCCGCCGACGACGTCCGCGGGCTCGGCGGGATCCTCTACTGCCTGCTCACCCGGCGCTGGCCGCTGTCGGTGTCCGACGCCGCCCGGGCCGGTCTCGTCGCCGCCGACCGCACGCCCGCGGGCCGGCTGCGCCCGGCGTCGCAGCTGCGCCCCGGGGTGCCGCTGGAGCTGGACACGTTGTGCAGCGGAGCGCTCGGCCAGGGCGACGGCGTCAGCCGGGTGCACACCGCGGCGGCGATGCACCGGATGCTGGCGGACGTCGTCGCGGAGGACGCCGACCAGGCGTTCTTCCCGCCGGTGCACGACGGCGCCCCCGCCGAGCCGGACGACGTGTGGCAGGACTCCGACCGGCTGCCCGACACCCGCAACGACCCCCGGCGCCGCCGCAACCTGCGGATCGGTCTCGGAGTGCTCGCCGTCGGCGTGCTGGCCCTGCTCGGGTGGGTCGCCGTGCAGCTGGGCATGCTGTTCGGTGGCGGTGGCACCCCGCCGGTCGTGATCCCGCCCGCGGCGAGCGCACCGGTGCAGCAGCAGGTGCCCGCCCCGCAGGACCCGGCCGCACCGTCGGGGACCGGCGTCGCGGTGCAGGGCGTGTCGGCGACGGTGTTCGACCCGGTCGGCGACGCGGACAACGCCGGCACCGTCGGCAACGTCGTCGACGGCGACCCCTCCACCGTGTGGAGCACGAGCCGCTACTTCCAGCCCTTCCCGGCGCTCAAGCCCGGGATCGGCGTGCTGGCCTCGTTCGGCGCCGCCGAACCGCTCACCGGGCTCACCATCGACTCGCCGACCGCGGGTGCGGTCGTGCAGGTCCGCTCGGCCCCCTCCGCCGCGCCGACGCTGGCGGACACGACGCTGCTCGACACCGTCACCCTGTCCGCGGGACGGACGACGGTCGGGCTCGACCCGGGCCGACCCACCCAGCACGTGCTGCTGTGGATCACGAACCTGGGTCCGAACAACCAGACCCAGATCGACGACATCACCTTCCGCCGCACCGCTCCCTGAGCCGACCCGTTCGCGATCGCGACGGACCGGCCCGGCAACGCCCGTGGGCACTCCGTCGCGCTGCCTACCGTGCGCGGGTGACGACCGTCGACCGGATCCCGGACCGGGCCCAGCCCGACCTGGACGAGATGTTCCGGAGGTACGCCGACCGGCTCTGGTCGGTGGCCCTGCGGATGCTCGGCGACCGGGCCGAGGCCGAGGACGCGGTCCAGGAGGCGTTCCTGTCCGCGCTCCGCTCGCCCGGGTTCCGCGGTGACGCGGCGACGGGGACGTGGCTGCACCGGATCCTCGTGAACGACTGCGTCGACCGGCTCCGCGCGGCCGGGCGGCGACGGGACCGGCTGCGGACGCTGGAGGCCGTCGTCGCGGCCCGGGACCACGCGGGCGGGCTCGTGGTGCGGCTCGCCGTCTCCGACGCGCTGGCCCTGCTGCCGGCGGACCAGCGGGCCGCCCTGGTGCTCGTGGACGGCCTCGGCTACGGCGTCGCGGAGGCGGCGGAGATGCTGGCCGTGGCGCCCGGGACGGTGAAGAGCCGCCGGGCCCGCGCACGGGCCCGGCTGGCACCTGTGCTGCGGGAGGACGAGGGATGAGCAGTTCTCACCGGTTCGACAATAATAAGAGCGGTGTCAATCGTCAGAACGACGACAACGCCGCCGCACCTGCTTCATGTCATGTCGACGAGGAAGGTTTCGCCGAGGTCGGAGCCCGGGTGGCCCGGGAGCTCGGCCCGGTGGCGATGCCGGACGACGTGGCGGCGCGGATGCGGGCGCGACTCGTCCTGGAGCTGTCACGGGAGGCTCGCGTGCCGGCCCGGGCCGAGGCGACGGCGGGCGCTCGCCGCGCCCCGTGGCGCACGCTCGTCCTCGCCGCCGCGGCACTCGTCGTCGCCGGGGTCGGGCTCGCCGCCCTCCTGCCCACCGCACCGACCGTCGTCCCGGTCGCCGGGACCTCGCCGGAGGAGCTCCGGTCCGCCGCCGCGGGCGCGGCGGCACCCGTCGGTGCGCTCGACGACCCCGCCCGGGTCCGCGCCTGCCTCACCGCTGCCGGCGCCGCCCGGCCGGACGCAGCGTTCCTGGCGGCCCGCCCGCACACCGTGGACGGCCGTCCGGCGGTCCTGCTGGTCCTCGGCGCACCGGAACGGGGCCGCTACCGGCTCGTCGTCGTACCGCCGGACTGCGGGCCGGGCTCCGCACGGGTGCTCGCCGAGACCACCACCGGGACCACCACCGGCTGACCCGGCCGGGCACCGGCGACGCCCGCGTCACCCTGGCCACGTTCGGCGGCGCCGACGGGCGGGAATGCCCCTGTCTAGGATCGCGTTCGAGCCATACGGCAGCCACGACGCAGGAGCCGGCCAGCAGGGCCGGCCCCCGCAGGCCCCGTCATCGCGCCCGTCTCCCGGGCGTGCCAGGAGGGATCGGTACCGGTGACCACCGACGACACGGTGCACAACCTGATCATCATCGGGTCCGGGCCGGCCGGCTACACCGCCGCGGTGTACGCCGCGCGGGCCCAGCTCGCCCCGCTCGTGTTCGAGGGCAGCCAGTTCGGCGGCGCCCTGATGACCACGACCGAGGTGGAGAACTACCCGGGCTTCACCGAGGGGATCATGGGCCCCGAGCTCATGCAGCAGATGCGCGGCCAGGCGGAGCGCTTCGGCGCCGACCTGCGCCCGCAGGACGTCGACGAGGTCCGTCTCGACGGCGACGTCAAGGAGGTGCGGGTCGGGAAGGAGACCTTCCGGGCCCGTGCGGTGATCCTCGCGATGGGTGCCGCCCCGCGCTACCTGCACGTCCCCGGCGAGCAGGAGCTCCTCGGCCGCGGTGTCAGCTCGTGTGCCACCTGCGACGGCTTCTTCTTCCGCGACCAGAACATCGCCGTCATCGGCGGTGGCGACTCGGCGATGGAGGAGGCCACCTTCCTGACCCGCTTCGCCGAGACCGTCACGGTCATCCACCGGCGCGACGAGTTCCGTGCCTCGAAGATCATGTACGAGCGCGCGAAGAACGACCCGAAGATGCGCTGGCGGACCAACTCCGAGGTCACCGCGGTGACCGGCGAGGGCTCGGTCAAGCAGCTGCAGCTGCGCGACACCGTGACCGGTGAGACCAGCACGCTCGACGTCACCGGCATGTTCGTCGCGATCGGCCACGATCCGCGCAGCGCGCTGGTCGCGGGCCAGGTCGACGTCGACGACGAGGGGTACGTGAAGGTGGACGGACGTACCACCTACACGAACGTCCCGGGCGTCTTCGCCTGTGGCGACCTCGTCGACCACACCTACCGCCAGGCGATCACCGCCGCCGGCTCCGGCTGCTCGGCCGCGATCGACGCCGAGCGCTGGCTGGCCGGCCACGAGATCAGCTCCGAGCTGGTCGGTGGCAGCTACGGCTCGGAGGAGACCGCCCCGGCGGCCGCCGTCGCCGACGCAGCGCACTGACCGCCCACCGGCACCCACCAGACCCGCATCCGCGACCGAAGGAGAACCCCATGGGCAACAACACCGTCGACGTCACCAGCAGCTCGTTCGACCAGGACGTCCTGAAGAGCGACAAGCCCGTCCTGGTCGACTTCTGGGCCACCTGGTGCGGCCCGTGCAAGATGGTCGCCCCGGTGCTGGACGAGATCGCCGGCGAGAACTCCGAGAAGCTGACCGTCGCCAAGCTCGACATCGACGCCAACCCGGAGGTCGCTCGCGACTACCAGGTCATGTCGGTCCCGACGATGATCCTGTTCTCCGGCGGCAAGCCGGTGAAGCAGATCGTGGGCGCGAAGCCGAAGGCGGCGCTGCTCGCCGATCTCGCCGACCACATCTGATGACACTCCGTGCGCCGTATAGCGCACAGACATCACGCTGCGTGTCCCGGTTGATCACAACCGGGACACGCGCGTATCCGCCCCGCTGCACTCCTCCGGGGGTCGGGCAGGGCACAATGAGTCCGGCACGCGTCCGGTCACCGGGCGAAACCGACCCATCACGGGCGTCCCACGGCGCCTCACGACTGCGAGCGAGGGGTGCATGCAGCTGCTCCGGCGCGGGGACTGCGGTCCGGCCGTACGCGAGATCCGGACGACGCTGGGACAGCTCGGTCTGCTCCCGGCGGTGCCGCCGGGCTCGCGCGCCCAGGACATGTTCGACGACGGCGTGGACCGCGCCGTCCGCATGTTCCAGCAGGGCCGTGGCCTGATCACCGACGGCATCGTCGGCCCGGACACCGCCCGCGCGCTGCGGGAGGCGGGATGGAGCCTGGGCGACCGGATGCTGTCGTTCACGCTCTCCACCCCGACCACCGGCGACGACGTCGCCCATCTGCAGGAACGCCTGCTCGAGCTCGGGTACAACCCGGGCCGGCCGAGCGGGCTGTTCGACCAGCAGACCGAGCAGGCCCTGATCCGCTTCCAGCGGGACTACGGCATGACGCCCGACGGTGTCTGCGGTCCGGAGACGCTGCGTGCACTGCGCCAGCTCGGCCGCAAGGTCACCGGCGGTCGTCCGCACCTGCTGCGTGAGCAGGAGCTGCTGCGCCGTGCCGGGCCGCGGATGCGTGGCAAGCGCATCGTCATCGACCCGGGCCACGGCGGACACGACCGCGGCGTCGACGTCGGCGGGGTCACCGAGGCCGACCTGATGTGGGACCTCGCCCGCCGGGTCGTCGGCCGCATGTCGGCCACCGGGATGGAGGCCCTGCTCTCCCGCCCGGAGAACGGCAACCCGCCGGACAGCGAGCGCGCGCAGTTCGCCAACGACGTCGGCGCGGACCTGGTCGTGTCGCTGCACACCGACGCGAGCTTCAGCCCGCACGCGCAGGGTCTGGCGACCTACTACTTCGGCAACGGGTCGGGCACCACGTCCAATGTCGGTGAGGCGCTCGCCGGGCTGATCCAGCGCGAGCTGCTCACCCGGACCTCGATGCTCGACTGCCGTAGCCAGACGTGCACCTGGGAGCTGGTGCGCCGGACCCGGATGCCGGCCGTCCGCGTCGAGGTCGGGTACCTGACGCATCTCGGGGACCGCCGCAAGCTGCTCGACCCCGGCTTCCGTGACGTCGTCGCCGAGGGCATCCTCGTCGCCGTCAAGCGGCTCTACCTGCTCGGGCAGGACGACCAGCCCACCGGCACGTTCACCTTCAACGACGTGCTGGCCCGCGAGTACACCCGGGACGAGATCCGGGCCGTCTGAGGCCCGCCACGACCTGCAGAACCCGGCTCGGCCCCGTCACTCGGGGCCGAGCCCAGCAGGCCGCTCACGGCCCGCTCAGAGCGCCCTCAGATCGTCCCTGTGGGCGGCGCGAACGACAGTCGGCAGGACCCCGCGCGGGCCGGTGTCGCCGTCGGGCGCGGCGCCGCGCTCTGCATCGGGATGGTCACCGTGTTGAACAGCTGTTCGAGCGCGGCCTCGACGTCGGACTTCCACTCCAGCCCCGAGCGCAGCTCCATCCGCAGCCGCGGCCAGCGGTGGTGCGGGCGGACGGTCTTGAAACCGACCGAGCGCAGGAAGTCCGCGGGGACGACGCAGTCGGACTCGGTGCCGGGGCGGGCGTCGCCGAACGCCTCCACGGCCTTCACCCCGCGCCGGGTCAGATCCTTCACGACGGCCTGGGCGAGCGCCCGGCCCAGTCCCTCGCCGGAGAACTCCGGAGCCACCTGCATCGTGGTGAGCAGGACGGCGTCGGCGCTGACCGGGCCGGTCGGCATCTCGGTGGCGCGGGGGACCGACGCCGGCGGCGCGAACAGCACGTACCCCGCCGGGGCACCGCCGACGTAGACGACCCGGCCGCAGGAACCCCACTCGAGGAGCACCTCGGACAGCCAGGCCTCCTTCTCCAGGTCGGTCGTGCCGTACCCCTCGGCCTGCTCCGCCAGCTGGGGCGAGAGCTCCCAGTAGACGCAGTTCCGACACCGCTTCGGCAGATCGCCGAGGTTGTCGAGGTTGAGCGCGGCAACATGCCAGGACACGGAAACCGACCTCCGGATGTCGTCGTCACGCGCTGCACGCGCTGCTGCGCGGTCCGGCCCGTCCGGGGCGTGGTCCCGACCCCGGCGCCGGAGCGGCCGTCCCCCCTGGCCACCCCCGGGTCCGGCGACCCGCGCAGCCCGAGACTAGGTGGATATCCGCGATCCCGTCACCCCGAGAGTGCTCACCGGTACGAACGTCACGACGAAGGGCGGGCCGATCACCCGTCGCGGTTACACTCGGCGAGTCCTTCCCTTCGCAGAGGAGCACGCGATGACCCTGCCCGACCGCCCGCAGCAGCCCGACGTCCGCCGTCCCGCGGCCGCGGCAGCAGCGGCGGCAGGGGAGGGGGCCGTGGTCCCGCTCGCCCCCACCGAGCGTTTCGCGACCCGCACTGCCGGGATGACGGCGTCGGAGATCCGGGCGCTGTTCGCCGTCGCGAGCCGCCCGGAGGTCGTCTCGCTGGCCGGCGGCATGCCGAACCTGGCGGCGCTGCCCCTGCAGTCCCTCGCCCGTGAGGTGGCCGAGCTGGTCGACGTGGACGGCATGTCCGCGCTGCAGTACGGCTCCGCCCAGGGCGTCCCGCAGCTGCGCGAGCAGATCTGCGAGGTCATGCGCGAGGAGGGCATCGAGGCCGACCCGAACGACGTCGTCGTCACCGTCGGCTCGCAGATGGCCCTCGACCTGCTGACCCGGATCTTCGTCGACCCGGGTGACGTCGTCCTGGCCGAGGGGCCGTCCTACGTCGGCGCGCTGGGCAGCGTCGCCGCCTACCAGGCGCGGGTCGTGCACGTCGCCATGGACGAGCACGGACTGGTCCCGGAGCTGCTGCACGAGGCGCTGGAGTCCCTGGCCCGGCAGGGCGTCGTCCCGAAGTTCCTCTACACGATCCCGAACTTCCACAACCCGGCCGGCGTGACGCTCGCGCACGAGCGCCGGCCGCAGATCCTGGAGCTGTGCCGCCGCTACGGCGTCATGGTCGTCGAGGACAACCCGTACGGGATGCTCGGCTTCGACGGCAAGGTGCACCCGGCGCTGCGTTCCTACGACCCGGACGTGCTGTACCTGGGGTCGTTCTCGAAGACGTTCGCGTCCGGACTGCGCGTCGGCTGGGCGCTGGTGCCGCCACTGGTGCGGGACCGGCTGGTGCTGGCCGCGGAGTCGGCGACGCTGTGCCCGCCGTCGTTCACGCAGATGCTGGTGTCGCGCTACCTGTCGCACCACGACTGGCGCAGCCAGATCAAGACGTTCAGCGAGAACTACCGCGAGCGCCGCGACGCGATGCTGGCCGCGCTGGAGACGTACCTGCCCGAGGGCTGCACCTGGAACGTCCCCGACGGCGGGTTCTTCGTGTGGCTGACCGTGCCGGAGGGCGTCGACACGAAGGCGATGCTGCCCCGCGCGGTGACCGCACGGGTCGCGTACGCGTCCGGCACCGGCTTCTACGCCGATGGGTTCGGCAGCCGGCAGCTGCGGCTGTCGTTCTGCTTCCCGACGCCCGAGCGCATCACCGAGGGCGTGCGGCGGCTGGCGGCGGTGCTGGAGGCCGAGATGGAGGTCGTGCGGACCTTCGGGACGCCGGTCCGCCCCGAGCTGAGCCGGGGCACCCAGAGCCCGTCGCCGGACACCACCTGACGCCGTCGCACGACGGCGATGTTTCACGTGGAACGCCCCGGACCGGCTCCCGGTCCGGGGCGTTCCCGTTGATGGCGCAGAATGCCCGCGTGAGCGATCGAACGGTGGCCGTGCTGGCCGGAGGCCTGTCCCACGAGCGTGAGGTGTCCCTGCGATCCGGTCGTCGACTGGCGGGCGCGCTGCGCGCGAACGGTGTCGACGTCCGCGAGTGGGACGTCGACGCACGCCTGCTGGAGCGGTTGTCGACCGACCGGCCGGACGCGGTCGCCGTCGCACTGCACGGGGGCGAGGGGGAGAACGGCGCCGTGCAGCAGGTGCTGGAACTGCTGGGCATCCCGTTCGTCGGGACTCCGTCCGGGGCGTGCCGGCGGGCGTGGGACAAGCCGAGTGTGAAGGCCGAGCTCGTTCGCGCGGGCCTGTCCACGCCGGACTGGGTCGCGCTGCCGCACTCGACCTTCCGCGAGCTGGGCGCCCAGGGTGTGCTCGGCGCGATCGTCGACCGGCTGGGGCTGCCGCTGGTGCTGAAGCCGGACCAGGGCGGCTCGGCGCTCGGCGTACAGGTGGTCCGGAACGCGGCGGACCTCCCGGCCGCGATGGTCAGCTGTTTCGCCTACGCCGAGACGGTGCTCGTGGAGCAGTTCGTCGCCGGGACCGAGGTCGCGGTGTCGGTCGTCCACGACCGCGAGGAACCCCGCGCGCTGCCCCCGGTGGAGGTGGAGGTGCGGTCCGGGTTCTACGACTACACGTCCCGCTACACACCCGGTGCGGCCACGTTCCACTGCCCGGCACGGCTGCCGTCGGACATCCTCGACACGCTGGCCGACACTGCCCTGGCCGCACATCGACTGCTGGGCATGCGCGACGTGTCGCGCACCGATGCGATCGTCGACGCCGACGGTCACGTGCACGTCCTGGAGATGAACGTGTCACCGGGCCTGACCGACACCTCGCTGCTCCCGACCGCGGTGGCCGCGGACGGTTCCGATCTCGCGACGGTCTACCTGTCGCTCGTCGAGCGCGCGGCGGCCCGCCAGGGCTGAGCGATGTTCCACGTGGAACCACGGCCGTGTGGTTTCACGTGGAACATCGGCTGAGCACGCCGGCGACGGGACCGGTCACCCGGAGCGGGACCCGCATGACGGAGGCGTCGGTCACCGTCGCGTCGACGCTCGGGGCTCCACCGGCCCGACGCCGACGAGCTCCGGGTCGGGCACACCCGGGAACCGAGCAGCACGGCCCACCTTCTCGCCGTGCACCGGAAGGATCGTCGTCCACTCGCCGCGGGGCTCGATCGCGGTCACCGGGGGAGACGTGGGCGTCGACCTGCCAGGCGGCACGCATCATCGTGACGGAGTCGCCCAGCGGGTGCATCCGTCCCGCCCACCCGGCCACGGCCGAGGCCGGCTTACCGCAGGGGCCGTCGCGCCGGTGTCGGGAGGGCATCCCCGGAGAACCGGCGAGCGATCCCGGGGGAGGACAGGTCTCGGGCGACGTCGGACGCGCGAGGCGCACCGCCTGAGCGCCGGTGTCCGACGCTCACCGGCAGACCGCCATCTCACACCGCTGCAGTTCCCTCTATGCCGGCGCGTCGGGACCGGGGGAGGACCGGTTCAGATGCGCACCACGACCGGTTCCGCTCCAGAAGGACGACGACCGAGAACCGGTCTCGTGGGACGCAGGCGCGTCCGGGCGGTCACCGAGGTCACGCACAGCCGACACCGCGGGGGCGACGGCTGCGCGTCGCGGGCGGTCGGTGGGGCGCCGGTGGGCACCCGACCGTCGGCACGGTGTTCCACGTGAAACACGCGTGCGCGGAGCCGGGTGCCGGTCGATCTGACCGGGCCTCGCTCGGGGGCGCGGCTGGACTTCTGCCGCGGCGCACCGGCTCGTTCCCACCACGGACCCGTCCTGCCCCGCCGGGCCCGTCCACACGCAGGCTGGGCCCGCCTCGCGAGGTTCTACCTCGCCGGGTTCTGCATCGCCGGCGTTCCGCGCTGACAAGTTCGGTGTCGCCGGGGTTCGGGCATGACAGCGCCGCCCGCGCTGGCGCCGGCCACGGTGTCGTAGGTTCGGTGCCCCGCGGTTCAGCGCCCTGGTTCCGGCGGCCCCGGGTTCGGAGGCCCTGGGGTTCAGCGCTCCCCGGTTCAGCGCTACGCGGCTCGACAACCCGGGGCTCAGCGCCCCGCGGCTCGGCGGCACCGGGGTTCGGCACCCCGGGGTTCGGCACCGCCAGGTCCCGCACTGCCCGGGCCAGCCGGATCCGCTCCCGCAGCCCCACTCGATCCCGCAGCGCCACCCGATCCCCGATCCCCGCAGCCCCAGCCCCAGCCCCCGCCTCACGGCGGCCCGGTCCCACCGCATCCACTCCCACCGCATCCACTCCCACAGCACCCGGCTCCACACACGTCACCTGCCTCCTGAACGCCACCCGGTCCAGAAGCAGTCGATGCCGCGTCGAACAGTCCCGCACCCCTAGGCCAGGCCGGCGGTCGAGCTGCATGCGGGCCCAGCGCAGAACGACCCCGGAACACCACACCCCGGGTCGACGGACACCGGGAGGCGTGTCCGACACCGCCGCCGATCGTCGGCACGAACCCGGGGCCGCAGCGGTGCCGACGCCCCAGCAGACGCCTGCTCCGAGACACAGCCACACCGAACCGCAGGGCCACGCATCGGTGCCGTGCCTGCGCCCACCGCACAGCCCGGAGTCGACGACGGACCCGTGGCGTGGAGCTCCGTCCCGAGCACCGAACTGCCGACGACTCGCACGAGGCCCGACCGCAGCGACTCCGGGCCACGCCTCCCCAGACGGCATGCGAACCAGGGGACCGCAGTCACGCCACCGTAGGAATCGAACGAGAGAACACTCGGACGCCGAGTACGTACGGCGTATCAGCCCGGCAGCGGCGACGGACTCGCCAGCGCGACTCCAGGTAGGAGCGAGAGCCCGTGCGTCGCCGGGCAGGGCCCGGCCGCTGGCCCACCGCAGACCGACACGCGGCCATGCCCCGTCGATGTTCCACGTGAAACCAACGCTCCACGTGAAACGACCGTATCGGTCCACGCGCGGTCCGGGTCATGCCTCGAACCGACGCTCAACGGCGCCACCGGGAGCCGCCCCGCTCGCGCCATGGGCTCACGGCAGGGGCCGCCCCGACCACCATCCCGTCCCGGCACCACCCGACCCCGTCATCGCCGCCCCGTGACGCACCGAGCCGCCTGCAGCCACCGTCGACATGACCGGATGTAGACGTACGTACGACAGAGCGAGTCGTATGGCGACCGTTCCGTCCCCAGCCGACAGCGAGACGGCCGGACAGCGGATGAATCGGACATGATCCGCGCCTCAGTGGCCCCCTACGTCTCCTGAAGCGCATCTCGGCCTCCCCATGAGCAGGATGTCCGAAGGACACCCCAGAAGCCGCCTCAGGGCGCCCTCAGATCCGCTCCACGGAGCACCACCTCGCGTCCGACCAGGAACCCGGAAACGCCGACGGCCGCCGTCCACGAGGACGACGGCCGTCGGGCAGGGGACTGGTGTGCCGGTCAGTCGCGGTCGCTGATGCCCATCAGCCCGGTGATCCGGTCCAGGTCCTCGACCGACCCGAACTCGACGACGATGCGGCCCTTGCGCTGACCCATCTCGACCTTCACCCGGGTGTCGAACATGTCGGCCAGCCGGTCGGCACGCTCGACGAACTCCGGACGCTGCTCGCCGCGACGGCGGGCCCGGCGCTCCCGCGGGGGCCCCTCCTGCCGCGCGAGCACGACGGCCTCCTCGGTCGCGCGGACCGACATGCCCTCGGCGACGATCCGGGTGGCGAGGTCCTCCTGCTGCCCGGCGTCCTCGAGGCCGAGCAGAGCGCGCGCGTGCCCGGCCGACAGCACCCCGGCGGCGACCCGGCGCTGCACCGACACCGGCAGCTTCAGCAGCCGGATCATGTTGGTGACGACGGGCCGGCTGCGACCGAGCCGGTCGGCGAGCTCGGAGTGCGTCACGCCGAACTCGGCGAGCAGCTGCTCGTAGGCGGCCGCCTCCTCGAGAGGGTTGAGCTGGACGCGGTGGATGTTCTCCAGGAGCGCGTCGCGGAGCATCACGTCGTCGGCGGTGTGCCGGACGATCGCGGGCAAGGTCTCCAGCCCGGCACGCTGGGCGGCGCGCCACCGGCGCTCACCCATGATCAGCTCGTAGTCGACACCGGCCCGCCGGACGACGATCGGCTGCAGCAGCCCGAACTCACGGATCGAGTGCTCCAGCTCGGCGAGCTGGTCCTCGTCGAACTGGGTCCGCGGCTGCTTGGGGTTGGGGACGATCCGCCGCAGCGGGATCTCGCGGTACTCCGCCCCGCCGTCGACGACCGGCGTCTCGGGATCGTGGTCGTCGCGTCGGACGGCCGGGCCCGGGCGGTGCGGGGGCGCACCGGGTCCGTTGCCCCCGGGCCGGTCACCGGCCTCCGACGGGCCGGTGGGGATGAGCGCGGCGAGGCCGCGGCCCAGCCCACCCTTGCGCTCGGCCATCTCAGCGACCGTCCGGGCGGTAGGCGCCGCTCGCCCCGTGCTCGGCGATCTCACGGGCCGCGTCGATGTAGCTCATCGCGCCGCGCGAGCCGGGGTCGTAGGCCAGCACGGTCTGGCTGTAGCCGGGGGCCTCGGAGACCTTCACGCTGCGCGGGATGACCGTCCGCAGGGCCGTCGGGCCGAAGTGCTGGCGGACCTCGGAGGTCACCTGGTCGGCGAGCTTGGTGCGGCCGTCGTACATGGTCAGCAGGATGGTCGACACGTGCAGCGAGGTGTTCAGGTGCGAGCGGACGAGGTCGATGTTGGACAGCAGCTGTCCGAGCCCCTCCAGCGCGTAGTACTCGCACTGGATCGGGATGAGCACCTCGGACGCCGCGACCAGCGCGTTGACCGTCAGCAGCCCCAGCGACGGCGGGCAGTCGATGAGCACGTAGTCGACGTCGAGCCGGGACAGTGTCTCGTCGTTGAGCGCCTGGGCCAGCCGGGACTCCCGGGCGACCATGCTGACGAGCTCGATCTCGGCGCCGGCCAGATCGATCGTGGCGGGCAGGCAGAGCAGGTTCGGCGACGCGGTGCTGACCGCGACGGCCTCCTCGAGCGGGATCTCGCCGAGCATCACCTCGTACACCGACGGCGTGCCGGTGCGGTGCTCGACGCCGAGCGCGGTGGACGCGTTGCCCTGCGGGTCGAGATCGATCACCAGCACCCGGATGCCGTGCAGGGCCAGCCCCGCGGCCAGGTTGACCGTGCTCGTCGTCTTCCCGACCCCGCCCTTCTGGTTCGCGACGCTCATGATGCGGCGCGCGGCCGGGCGGGGCATGCCGTGCCGGTCGGGGTGCAGGACGCGTGCGGCCCGCTCGGCCTCGTCCGCGATGGGGGTCCATCCGGCACTCATGCGCGACCCTCGCTTCCTGGACGGTTCGTACCCGGTCGGTGTTTCACGTGAAACGGCGCTCCGGCACCCATCATCGCCGTTCCTTCCTCGGGATGCGGCGGGGCGCGCCGGTCCGCGGGATCTCGACCACCGTGGTCAGCGGATCGACCACACCGGCTCCGGTCTCGTGGATCCGGGGCTCACCCCCTCCGAGCGCACGGACCGCCGCGGCGTCGCGGGCGATCTCGTCCGGGGCGGAGGCCCCCTTCAGCACCAGCATCGCACCCCCCTGCCGCAGCAGGGGCAGGCAGATGCCCGCGAGCCGGGCCAGCGGTCCGACGGCCCGGGCGGTGACGACGTCGGCCCCCTCCCATCGTCGCAGAACGGGCCGCTCCTCGGCACGCCCCCGTTCGACGGCGATGTCCAGGCCGAGATCGGTCAGCACCTCGTCGAGCCACTCCACCCGTCGGGCGAGCGGCTCGATCAGCACGATCCGCAGGTCCGGCCGGGCCAGGGCGAGCGGGATCCCGGGGAGCCCGGCCCCGGAGCCGACGTCGGCGACCCGGGCGTCGGCGGGCACGACCTCACCGAGGACCGCGCAGTTCAGCACGTGCCGGTCCCACAACCGGTCCCGCTCGCGCGGGCCGATCAGCCCGCGCTCGATCCCGGAGGTCGCGAGGTGCTCGACGTAGCGGACGGCCAGCCCGGTCCGGTCGCCGAAGACCTTCTCCGCGACCTCCGGGGTCGGGATGGGGGAGGTGGTCACTTCTTGTGGACCACGACCTGGCGCCGCGGCTCCTCGCCCTCGCTCTCGGAGACGACACCCTTCACGGTGGCGACGGCGTCGTGCACGACCTTGCGCTCGAACGGCGTCATCGGCCGCAGCCGCGCGGACTCGCCGCTGGCCTTGACCTCCTGGGCGGTCTCCAGCCCGAGCGCTGTCAGCTCGTCGCGGCGGTGCCGTCGCCAGCCCGCGATGTCGAGCATCAGCCGGCTGCGGCTGCCCAGCTGCTGCTGGACGGCGAGGCGGGCCAGCTCCTGCAGGCTCTCCAGCACCGAGCCCTTGTCACCGACGAGCTTCTGCAGGTCGGGGTCGTCCTCGGCGCCCTCGATGCTGACGATGGCGCGGCCGCCCTCGACGTCGAGGTCGATGTCGCCGTCGTAGTCCAGGATGTCCAGCAGGCGCTCCAGGTAGTCACCTGCGACGTCGCCCTCCTGGATCAGCAGGCTCTCGCCGGACGGCTTGTCCTGCACGTCCGGACCCTCGGCGGGCTCCTTGGCGGTGGTGGGCACGCGCTACTCCTCTCGTCAACGGTTCGCGGTCCGTCGCGTCCGGGCCCGCGCGGCGGTGGGGTCCGCCGGGGCCGGCGGGGCGCGCCGGGGTCTGTGGGGTCGTGCGGTGTGGGTCGTGCGGTGGGGTCGTCAGCGACGCTTGCCGCGCCGGGCCTTGGCCCCCGGGCGCTTCTGCACCGGCTTGGCCCCGGGCTTTTTCTGGCCGTTCCCGTTGCGGCCCGCGCCGTTGCGCTGCCCGTCGGAGGTGGTGCCGGTGTCCGCGGAGGCACCGTCGGATCCGGTGGCGCGGGCCTGCGACGCCGCCTCGGCGGCCTTCTCCTCGGCGGGGTCGATCGGCTCGTCGGCGATCTCGCGGACCTCCTCCGCGGTGCCACGACGGGCGCCGCGGATCGGCTTCTGGCCGGGGCGCGGGGCGCGGGCCTTCGCGGACTCGGTGGCCTTCTCGGCCTTGTCCGACTCCTCGGCGTCGATCTTGCGGTAGACGACGTACTGCTGGCCGAGGGTCCACAGGTTGTTGGCGACCCAGTAGAAGAGGACCGCGAGCGGCAGGAACGGCGCACCGACGACGACACCGATCGGGAACACGTAGAGCATCAGCTTCTGCATGATCTCGGCCTGCGGGTTCGCCGCGACGGTGCCGGCGGCGATCTGCGCCTGCTGGCGGGCGACCGAGTGGCGCGCGGTGATGTGGGTGAAGATGCCGGCCGCGATCATCAGCGGGATCATCACGATCCACTGCGAGACGAGGTTGCCGCCCAGCTCGGCGACCGACGCGGTGTTCTGCAGCGGCCACACGGCCGAGCCCAGCTTCGCGCCGAACAGGCTGGAGTCGACGAACGAGGCGTTCTCCGCCGCGTTGAAGACGTAGTTCTCGGTCTTGCCCGGCTTGAACTCGCGCAGCACGTGGAACAGACCGATGAAGACCGGGATCTGCACCAGGATGGGCAGGCAGCCCATCAACGGGTTGGCGCCGTTCTGCTGCTGGAGCTTCTGCATCTCCGTGGCGAGCTTCTGGCGGTCGTTCGCGTACTTCTTCCGGAGCTTCTGCATCTCCGGGGCCATCTCCTGCATCTTGCGCATGGAGCGGACCTGGACCACGAACGGCTTGTAGAGCAGCACGCGCAGCGTGAAGACGAGGAAGACGACCGACAGCGCCCAGGCGAACCCGTTGTCGTCACCGAGGACGAAGCCGAAGACCTTGTGCCAGACCCACATGATCCAGCTGACGGGGTAGTAGATGAAGTCCAGCACTGCTGCGTTGCTCCTCGTGGTCTCGGGCGGGGCCCGCGGGTCAGCGGTCCGTACCGCGTGAGAGGCCTTCGGTCCGGGGCGGGTCGGTGGACGTCTGCTCCGGCCCGGGATCGGGTTCGGTGCCGCTGCGCGGGACCCCGTCGCTGCGCCGCCGGCGCGGCGGGACCGGGTCCCACCCGCCAGGGTGCCACGGGGCACACCTCAGCAACCGCCACACGGTGAGGCCGAGACCGCGCACGAAGCCGTGCTCGCGGAACGCCTCGACCGAGTAGGCGCTGCAGCTCGGGTGGAACCGGCAGCTCGGCATCAGGTTGGGGGAGATCCACACCTGGTACCAGCGCACCGCGGCCATCGCGGCCCGCGCGCCGACGCCGGGACGGGCGCCGGGGAGCCCTCCGTCGTCCATCGGAGCCTCCTCACCCGTCGGAGCCGCGTCGTGTGCCGTACTCATCGCGCGTCGTCCGCGGCCGGGCGCGGACGGCGCGGTCGCTGCGCCGCCCGCAGTGCGGAGTCGAGGTCGGCCGCCAGCTCGGCGGACGAGGCGTCACCGGCGGGCGGCAACGCACGGACGACGAGCGCGGCGCCTGCGGGCAGCGCCTCCAGCCGGTCCGCGACCAGGTGCCGCAGGCGCCGGGCGACCCGGTGCCGGACCACGGCGTTGCCGACGGCCTTGCTCACGACGAAACCCGCCCTCGGCGAGGCGTGCTCGGGCACGCCGCCGGGGCGGGTCAGGTCGAGGTGCACCACCAGCCTCGACCGGCCGGCGCGTCGTCCGCGCCTGATCGTCGAGGCGAACTCGGGCCGGCGGGTGAACCGGGCGTGTGCCGGCAGCACGGCGCGGGCCGGTGGGGGCGCCGGCCGTCAGGCCGAGAGGTTGCCGCGCCCCTTGCGACGGCGCGCGGCGAGGATCGCGCGGCCGGCGCGGGTGCGCATGCGCAGCCGGAAGCCGTGCGTCTTGGCCCGGCGGCGGTTGTTCGGCTGGAAAGTACGCTTGCTCACGGTCGGCTCCTGGTCGGCGGTTCGCAGGCGTCCTGCGACGCCGAGATGTCTACGGTCACTGGCTCGGGTTCGCGGGCCACCGGCCACACGACACACCGCAGGAATGCGGGACGTCGCGTTCGACGGGCGTGACACGCCCATCCGACCAGGTGTCCGGTCGTCAAGGGTACGCAGCGCGTTTCGAAGGGGCCACACCACCCCCACCGGGCGCCGCGACCCCGCCGGCCGGCCGCCGCGACGGCTGCTGCTAGCGTCGCCGACCCCGCCCGGGACCGGCGCGGGACCAACGACCTCGCGCACCCCGACCGAGACCTCCACACGGCCGACGACCGACGCCCCGATGCGCGCCGGCCGAGGCCTGCTGCGTACCTTTACGCACAAGTGTGGACAACTCTGGGGATACATCGCCTCAGAGGTCGAGTCCGCGCGTCCGGACGGCTCACCGCCAGTGCTCCGGGGGGAGCAGACCGCCGACGGCGGCCGATCGGGAGGGGGAAACGCGGATGACCGACCAGCCGGGCGACCTCGGCGCGGTCTGGAACCGGGTCATCGCCGATCTCTCCGGCGCGTCGGCCGAGTCCGGTACGCCCACCCTCTCCCCGCAGCAACGCGCGTTCCTGCGCCTGACCCGCCCCCTCGGCCTGCTCGACGGCACGGCGTTGCTCGCCGCACCGAGCGAGTTCGCGAAGGACGCCATCGAGCGGATCCTGCGCAGACCGATCAGCGACGCCCTCGGCCGCCACCTCGGCGTGGCGGTCAACCTCGCGGTCGTCGTCGACGCCTCCGCGGCGTCCGGCGGCACCGAGGTCCCCGACCCGCCCGGGTTCGGCATGCACCGCGGCGTCACCGCCGGGGACAGCGTCCGTGACACCGGCACCGGCGACCGCGCGGGCGACGCCCCGGCCGCGGTGACCACCGGGGACCACGGCGCCGGTCCCGTACACGAGCACGTCGCGCACGAGCACGTCGACGGCACGGGCTCGGACACCGGGCCGCAGCCCGCCGTCGACGGCGGGTACGGCAACGGCTTCGCCGGCGGGTCCCGCCGCGACGACGCCGGCCCCTCCGGCACCGACCGCGGCTGGTCGGCCGAGCAGCCGCCGTCGTCGTCCGGGGGATGGGCGCCGCAGCCCGGCGGTCGCCCCGAGCCGGGCTCACGCGACGGGCAGACCTCGTGGCCTGCCTACACCGCGCCGCAGGCGGGCGACCCGGTCGCGCCGCGGTCGCAGACCCGGCTCAACGAGCGCTACACCTTCGACACCTTCGTCATCGGTGCGTCGAACCGGTTCAGCCACGCCGCCGCGGTCGCGGTGGCCGAGGCACCGGCGCGCGCCTACAACCCGCTGTTCATCTGGGGCGAGTCCGGGCTGGGCAAGACCCATCTGCTGCACGCCGTCGGGCACTACGCCCAACGGCTGTTCCCCGGGATGCGGGTCCGGTACGTCAGTACCGAGGAGTTCACGAACGACTTCATCAACTCCCTGCGCGACGACCGCAAGGTCGCCTTCCAGCGCCGCTACCGCGACGTCGACGTGCTGCTGGTCGACGACATCCAGTTCCTGGAGGGCAAGGAGGGGACGCAGGAGGAGTTCTTCCACACCTTCAACACCCTCCACAACGCGAACAAGCAGATCGTCGTCTCCTCCGACCGGCCGCCCAAGCGCCTCGAGACCCTCGAGGACCGGATGCGGACCCGGTTCGAGTGGGGACTGATCACCGACATCCAGCCGCCCGAGCTGGAGACGCGGATCGCGATCCTGCGGAAGAAGGCAGCGCAGGACCGGCTCGCCGTCCCCGGTGAGGTCCTGGAGTTCATCGCGGAGCGGATCGAGCGCAACATCCGCGAGCTCGAGGGCGCGCTGATCCGGGTCACGGCGTTCGCGTCGCTGAACCGGCAGGCCGTCGACACCCAGCTCGCCGAGATCGTGCTGCGCGACCTCATCCCGGACTCCGCGGCCTCGGAGATCACCGCCCCGACGATCATGGCGGTCACCGCCGAGTTCTTCGGCCTCACGCTGGACGAGCTGTCCGGGCCGGGCAAGACGAAGGCGCTCGCCCAGGCCCGTCAGATCGCCATGTACCTGTGCCGCGAGCTGACCGACCTGTCGCTGCCGCGCATCGGGCAGACCTTCGGCGGACGGGACCACACCACCGTCATGCACGCCGACAAGAAGATCCGCAACGAGATCTCGCTCCGGCGGAAGACCTTCGAGCAGGTGCAGGAGCTGACCGCGCGGATCAAGCTGCGCGCTCGGCACTGACCTCCGCCGGGGCCCGCCGAGGCGGGTTGTCCACCGGTCGCACCGCTTCTCCACAGCCCGACGGGCTCCGCCGTGACCTGGCAGGACGCGTTCGCGGCGGTCACCGCGCGCACCGGGACCGATCCCGTGCAACCCACAGGGGCCACAGCCCCCCAGATCGCCGTGGGGGCGCGTTCGGCGCCCTCCCGGGGCGATCGGCACCCCCGCCGCCGCCGACGTCCGGGACGCCCGGCCCGTTCGACGCGATACCGATCGGGTCCGGCGTGGCGCCACGCGCGTGTCGGTCCCACTCCTCCCGTTCGTCGTCCGGTAGTGGGCACTCGGCGCTTCGTCACTCGCCCCGGTGATCGCTTGCGCCCACCCGCCGGTCACGCTCCGTCGACAACACTGTGACGGGTGAGACGTCTGTGGGTTCTTCGCGCAACGCGGGAGTGCTGAACTGTCTGTGCCCCCGGTCACCCTGGGTCCACGATCCACCACGTTTTCACCCACATCTGGGGACAACTCTGTGGATGGATCGTCTCCGGCCCGTGGACGGATGGCCCGGGATCCGTGGACAACTCTGTGGTGAACCCGGGATGAACCGGGGACGGATGGACGTCGACGCCGTCGGTCCACCGCTCCACGGACCTGTCAACGGGTGCCCCCACCCCCGCGTCCCCAGCCGACGTGGCCTGCTGACCAGCACGGATGCGCTCCATCCACACTGTGCACAGGACTTAGTACTACTGCGGTTGTTCTCTCTCTATTTCTTCTTCCCAAGAACACCTGTGTGGACCGACCCCCGGACGGGGACACGGACGGGGACACCCGATGGGCACCGGGGTGGCGTGGAAACTGTCGGGGCGAGGCTCTACCGTGAGCGTCCCGGCGAACCCCGGCTTCCGATCCCGTCCCGGCCATTCCGCTCCGCAGCCCCTCCGGGCCACGGGGCCGGCCGGACCGGAGGACGAACCGGTCCGCCGCAGCACCGCCGTCCCGTCGACGACCCGGCCCCGCGCCGTGGTCCGAGTCGGGCGCTACCGGGGAAGGTCTCCAGATGAAGTTCCGGGTCGAACGCGACGTCCTCGCGGATGCGGCTGCCTGGGTGGCGCGCAGCCTCCCGGCTCGTCCGCCGGTGCCCGTGCTCGGCGGGGTCCTCATCCAGTCCGATGGCGAGTCCGGCGAGAAGCTGACCGTCTCCGGCTTCGACTACGAGACCTCGGCCCGCGTCGAGCTCGACGCGACGGTCGGGGAGCCGGGCCGCACGCTCGTCTCCGGCCGGCTGCTGGCCGACATCACCCGCGCGCTGCCGTCCAAGCCGGTCGACCTGACCGTCGATGGCTCCCGCGCCACGATCAACTGCGGCAACTCCCGGTTCAGCCTCCCGACGATGCCGGTCGAGGACTACCCGCAGCTGCCCGACATGCCGCAGCGTGCCGGGTCGGTCGCCGCCGACGCGCTGGCCGCCGCCGTCGCCCAGGTCGCCGTCGCGTCCGGCCGGGACGACACGCTGCCGATGCTGACCGGCATCCGACTCGAGATCGAGGGCTCGCAGCTGACGCTCGCGGCCACCGACCGGTTCCGGCTCGCCGTCCGCGAGCTCGAGTGGTCCCCGGAGGACGCCTCGATCTCGACCGCGGTGCTGATCCCGGCCAAGACCCTCGCCGAGGTCGCCAAGACCCTCGCCGGGTCCGGCACCGTGGAGATCGCGCTGTCGGCCGGGGACGGGATGCTCGGCCTCACCGGAGGCGGCCGTCGCTCCACCAGCCGGCTGCTCGACGCCGAGTTCCCGCGCTTCCGCCAGCTGATCCCGGCCGAGCACACCACCGCCGTCGAGCTCGACGTCGCGCTGCTGGTCGAGGCGATCAAGCGTGTCTCGCTCGTCGCGGACCGGGTCGCCCAGATCCGGATGGAGTTCGGCGAGGACGGACTGCGGCTGGCCGCCGGCGGCGACGACGTCGGGTCCGCCGAGGAGGAGCTGCCCTGCGCGCTCGACGGCAGTCCGCTGACGATCGCGTTCAACCCGGGCTACCTGCTCGACGCGCTCGGCGCGCTGCACACCGACCGCGCGCAGCTGACGTTCACCACACCGAACCGGCCCGCACTGGTCCGCCCGGTGCCCAAGCCCGCCACCGACGACGCGGGCGAGGCGCCGTCGCCGGAGAAGTCGGGCTACCTGCACCTGCTGATGCCGGTGCGGCTGCCGGGCTGACCCCGACCGGGTCGGCCCGCCGGGGGCGACCCCCGCCGGGCGGACGTCCCGGCGAGGGGGAAGACTCCTCCCCGGTGTGATCGACGAGGGCCACCGGTGCCCTGTGGGGCATGCCGGCGGCACGGACGTGAAGGGGGCCTCTGCCGTGCAGATCGGCATGATCGGACTCGGCCGCATGGGCGGCAACATGCGGGAGCGGCTGCGGGCCGCCGGGCACGAGGTGGTCGGCTACGACCCCCGCCCGGAGGTCAGCGACGTGGCCTCGCTCGCCGAACTCGCGGGTGCGCTGGCCGCACCGCGCGTCGTGTGGGTCATGGTTCCCTCCGGCGAGCCGACCCGGAACACCGTCGCCACCCTGGCGACGACCCTCGAGGCCGGTGACCTGGTCATCGACGGCGGCAACTCCCGCTACACCGACGACCAGCCCAACGCCGCCCTGCTCGACGCGCACGGCATCGGCTACATCGACTGCGGCGTCTCCGGCGGGATCTGGGGCAAGGACAACGGCTACGGCCTGATGGCCGGTGGCGAGCCGGAGCACATCGCGCGTGCCATGCCGATCTTCGACGCGCTGCGTCCGGAGGGCGTGCGTGAGGAGGGCTTCGCGCACGCCGGTCCGGTCGGCGCGGGCCACTTCGCGAAGATGGTCCACAACGGGATCGAGTACGGCCTGATGCAGGCCTACGCCGAGGGCTTCGAGCTCATGGAGGCCAGCGAGCTGATCACCGACGTACCCGGGGTGATCCAGGCCTGGTCGCGCGGCACGGTCGTCCGCTCCTGGCTGCTCGACCTGCTGGTCGACGCGCTCAAGGACGACCCGCGCCTCGAGCAGCTCGAGGGGTACGTGGACGACTCCGGGGAGGGTCGTTGGACGATCGAGGAGGCCATCGCGCACGCGGTGCCGCTGCCGGTCATCTCCGCGGCCCTGTTCGCCCGGTTCTCCTCCCGGCAGGCCGAGTCGCCGGCGATGAAGGCCGTCGCCGCGCTGCGCCAGCAGTTCGGCGGGCACGCGGTGAAGAAGTCCGGGCCCGCCGGGTCCCCGGGTGACAAGGCGGGACCGTCGTCCGGCGGCGGTTCGACGCAGCAGTGACCCGGCGCCGAGCCGGACGGGAAGGGTGACCAGGCGGTGTACCTCAGGCGGTTCTCGGTCACCGACTTCCGGTCCTGGCCGGAGGCCGAGCTGGAGCTCGACCCCGGTGTGACCGTGCTGGTCGGGGCCAACGGCGTCGGCAAGACCAACCTGGTCGAGGGGATCGGCTACCTCGCCACCCTCGGCTCGCACCGGGTGTCCTCCGACGCGCCGCTGATCCGGCGCGGGGCCGAGCAGGCCGTCGTCCGCGGCGAGGTACAACACCACGGCCGGAAGCTCGGCGTCGAGCTGGAGATCAACAACGGGAAGCAGAACCGGGCGCGGGTCAACCGCTCTCCGGTCTCGCGGCCGCGCGAGGTCCTGGGGATCCTGCGCAGCGTGCTGTTCGCACCGGAGGACCTGGCGCTCGTGCGGGGCGACCCGTCGGAGCGCAGGCGCTTCCTCGACGAGCTGCTCGTCGCGCGGTTCCCGCGCTACGCCGGCGTCCGTGCCGACTACGACAAGGTCCTGCGCCAGCGCTCGGCCCTGCTGAAGTCCGCGAAGCCCGCACTGCGCGGGGCCCGCGGCCGGTCCCGGTCGCCGGTCGCCGCGGACCCGGACCTGCCCGACGACCTGGCGACGCTGGAGGTCTGGGACGGGCACCTCGCCCGTACCGGCGCGGCACTGCTCGCCGGGCGGCGCGAGCTCGTCGTCGCGCTGGCGCCCTACGCCCGCGAGGCGTTCGCGGCGATCGCGCCGTCGTCGGACCCGATCGGCCTGGACTACCGGTCCAGCCTCGGGACGGCGGGGGTGGCGGAGCTGCCGTCCTCGACCGGGGAACTGGAGACGCTGCTGCTCGACCGGCTGGCCGAGGTGCGGTCCCAGGAGATCGAACGCGGGGTCTGCCTGGTCGGCCCGCACCGCGACGAGCTGGACCTCGCACTGGGCGAGGGACCGGCGAAGGGCTACGCCAGCCACGGCGAGTCCTGGGCGTTCGCGCTGGCGCTGCGGCTGGCGTCCTACCGCCTGCTGCACGCCGACGACGTCGAGCCGGTCCTCGTGCTGGACGACGTCTTCGCCGAGCTGGACTCGGCCCGCCGCCGCGCGCTGGCCGGCCTCGTGGCCGACGCGGAGCAGGTACTGGTGACCGCCGCGGTGGCCGAGGACGTGCCCGCGGAGCTCGACGGGGCCCGGTTCGCCGTCGGCGACCGGAGGGTGAGCCGCGACGGCGAGGTGCCAGCATGATCGCCCCGACAGGTCTCGAACGTGTCACGGCATTCTGGGGACAAGGCTGTGGATACTGTGGATAACTCAGGCGAACCGGGGGACGGACGCCGTTCCGGAACCGGAAACCGGAGGACAGGGCGTCGGGGAACGGGCACCGATGGCACCGCCCCTGGGGACGGACGCGACACCGGACCGGGTCACGACGCGGTCACGGGCGCGGACGTCCCGGGCGCGGGGGTCCCGGGGGAGCAGGGGGACCTGCTCGCCGGCGACCGCGCGAACCTGCGCGGTGCCGACCTCGCCCGCGAGGCGTTGCGCGCGGCCCGTGAGGCGTCGGCCCGCAAGGCCGAGGAGCGGGCCCAGGCCGACCGGCCCAAGCTGCGCGTGGTCTCCGGGCGGGGGCGTCGCCGTCGCTGGTCGGGGGCGGGGCCCGACGACCGGGACCCGCAGCCGTTCGGACGCCTGGTGTCGCGGGTGTCGGTGGACCGCGGCTGGTCGAACCGGCTGACCGACGCCACCGTGCTCGGCCGGTGGCCGCAGCTGGTCGGACCGGACGTCGCCGACCACTGCACACCGGTCTCGCTGCGCGACGGCGAGCTGACCCTGCAGGCCGAGTCGACCGCGTGGGCCACCCAGCTGCGGACACTGCAGCGTCAGCTGCTGACCCGGCTCGCGGCCGCGGTCGGGCCGGACGTCGTGCGCCGGATCCGGGTGGTCGGGCCGAGCGGCCCGAGCTGGCGGCACGGTCCGCGGCACGTCCGCGGTCGCGGCCCCCGCGACACCTACGGCTGATCTCCCGCACCATCCGCACACGGACCGCCGACCGGGTGGTGCGAGCCCGGTCGCTCACGTTGCGGACGCGTCATGACGCCAGGGACGCGTACGGGGCCCGGATCGGGTGGGGTGCTGCACCGGAGTGCACGCGCCGCTCTCGTCGGCGGTGAGCGCGAGATGACACGGCCGCCGGTCCGTTCGGCCCCGCAGGGGCACGTTCGACCCCGCACCGGACGCCGTTCGCCCGTCTGTGGCGCTTCTGGGTGGATCCTATCCGCCTTCCCGGGCGTTCCGCCGGGTAGGATCGACAGGTGTTTCCCGGGTGGCTCCCCAATGACATGACCAGAGCGCCCGGTCGGTGGAACCGCTCCGTCGTCGTCGCACCGGTGGTGCGCGCGTCGCGCGGGCGGTTCACGTGGCGAGGAGAAGCAGCTACCCGTGGCTTCCGACAAGGCAGCGAACAACGCCTACGGCGCGTCGTCCATCACGGTCCTCAAGGGCCTGGAGGCGGTCCGCAAGCGGCCCGGCATGTACATCGGCTCGACCGGTGAGCGGGGCCTGCACCACCTGATCTGGGAGGTGGTGGACAACTCGGTCGACGAGGCGATGGCCGGTCACGCCACGAAGGTCGTCGTGACCCTGCAGGCCGACGGCGGCATCCGCGTCGAGGACGACGGTCGTGGCATCCCCGTCGAGATGCACCCGGTGGAGAAGAAGCCGACCCTCGAGGTCGTCCTCACCAGCCTGCACGCGGGCGGCAAGTTCGACGACAAGTCCTACGCCGTGTCCGGTGGTCTGCACGGCGTCGGCGTCTCGGTCGTGAACGCCCTGTCCACCGCGCTCGACGTCGAGGTCCGCCGCGACGGCAAGATCTGGCGCCAGCACTACGAGTACGCCGTGCCCGGCGAGCTCGTCGAGGCCGGCGCCACGAAGAAGTCCGACACCGGCACCACGATCACCTACTGGGCCGACCCGAAGATCTTCGAGACGACCACCTACACGCTGGAGACGATCCGTCGCCGGCTGCAGGAGCAGACGTTCCTGAACAAGGGCCTCACCATGGTCCTGCGCGACGAGCGCAGGCCGGAGAAGCCGGCGGGCGTGCCGTCGTCGGACGCGGTCGACGAGGACGGGAACCCGGTCGAGGCACCGGTCACGGAGATCGACACGGACTCCGAGCCCGACGCCGAGGGCTACGTCGCCAAGCCCAAGGAGTACGTCTTCCACTACCCGAACGGGCTGGAGGACTTCGTCGCGCACCTGAACAAGTCCAAGGACCCGATCCACCGCAAGATCGTCAGCTACACCGGCGAGGGCCCCGGCCACCAGGTCGAGGTCGCGATGCAGTGGAACTCGGGCTACTCCGAGTCGGTCTACACCTTCGCGAACACGATCAACACGCACGAGGGCGGCACCCACGAGGAGGGCTTCCGCCACGCGCTGACCGCCACGGTCAACAAGTACGCGCGCGACAAGAAGCTCATCAAGGAGAAGGACCCGGCGCTGTCCGGCGACGACATCCGCGAGGGCCTCGCCGCGATCGTCTCGGTCAAGGTCTCCGAGCCGCAGTTCGAGGGCCAGACCAAGACCAAGCTCGGCAACACCGAGGTCAAGTCGTTCGTCCAGCGCGTGTCGAACGAGTGGCTCGCCGACTGGTTCGAGCGCAACCCCACCGAGGCCAAGACGATCGTCACCAAGGCGGTCTCCTCGGCCCAGGCCCGCCTGGCCGCGCGTCGTGCCCGCGAGCTCGTGCGCCGCAAGAGCGCCGGCGACATCGGCGGCCTGCCCGGCAAGCTGTCGGACTGCCGCTCCCGCGACCCGGAGAGCTGCGAGCTCTACATCGTGGAGGGTGACTCCGCCGGCGGCTCGGCGAAGGCCGGCCGCGACTCGATGCACCAGGCGATCCTGCCGATCCGCGGCAAGATCATCAACGTCGAGAAGGCCCGGATCGACCGCGTCCTCAAGAACACCGAGGTCCAGTCGATCATCACCGCGATGGGCACCGGCATCCACGACGATTTCGACCTGTCGAAGCTGCGCTACCACAAGCTCGTGCTGATGGCCGACGCCGACGTCGACGGCCAGCACATCCGCACGCTGCTGCTCACGCTGCTGTTCCGCTTCATGCGCCCGCTGATCGAGAACGGGCACGTGTTCCTGGCGCAGCCGCCGCTGTACAAGCTCAAGTGGGCCGGTCGCGGGGCCGAGCCGGAGTACGCCTACACCGACCGCGAGCGGGAC
Organism: Pseudonocardia sp. EV170527-09; assembly: GCF_008369905.1. Classification (NCBI taxonomy): domain Bacteria; kingdom Bacillati; phylum Actinomycetota; class Actinomycetes; order Pseudonocardiales; family Pseudonocardiaceae; genus Pseudonocardia; species Pseudonocardia sp. EV170527-09. The sequence continues at coordinate 55,967 of NZ_VRMC01000004.1, read as the reverse complement.
GGCCTGATCGAGGCCGGCCGTGCCGCGGGCAAGAAGCTCCCCAAGGACCAGGGCGTGCAGCGCTACAAGGGTCTCGGCGAGATGGACGCCAAGGAGCTGTGGGAGACCACCATGGACCCGACGAACCGGCTGCTGCTCCAGGTGAGCCTGGACGACGCCGCCACCGCCGACGAGCTGTTCTCGGTGCTGATGGGTGAGGACGTCGAGTCCCGCCGCTCCTTCATCACCCGCAACGCCAAGGACGTGCGCTTCCTGGACGTCTGATCCACACACCTGATCCAGACGAACGTATGAACACGCACGAGGAGACTTCGTGACGGACACGATCGACCCCGCCGCGCCCACGGGCGGCGGCGGAGAGGGTGGGGGCCGGGTCGAACCGGTCGACATCCAGCAGGAGATGCAGCGCTCGTACATCGACTACGCGATGAGCGTGATCGTCGGGCGGGCGCTGCCGCTGGTGGAGGACGGGCTCAAGCCGGTCCACCGCCGCGTCCTCTACTCGATGGGGGAGAACGGCTTCCGGCCCGACCGTGCCCCGGTCAAGTGCGCCCGCGTCGTCGGGGACGTGATGGGCAACTACCACCCGCACGGCGACTCGGCGATCTACGACGCCCTCGTGCGGCTGGCCCAGCCCTGGTCGATGCGCTACCCGCTGATCCAGGGGCAGGGCAACTTCGGCTCGCGCGGCAACGACCCGGCCGCGGCCATGCGGTACACCGAGTGCCGGCTCTCGCCGCTGGCGATGGCGATGCTCCAGGACATCGACGAGGAGACCGTCGACTTCCTGGACAACTACGACGGCAAGACCCAGGAGCCGGTCGTCCTGCCGTCGCGGGTGCCGAACCTGCTCATCAACGGCAGCTCCGGCATCGCGGTCGGCATGGCGACCAACATCCCGCCGCACAACCTGCGCGAGGTCGGCGCCGGCGTCGCCTGGTGCCTGGAGAACCCGGACGCCACCGACGACGAGCTCCTCGAAGCGGCGATGGAGCGGATCAAGGGGCCGGACTTCCCGACCCACGGCCTCATCGTCGGTCGCGACGGCATCGAGTCGGCCTACCGGACCGGGCGCGGCTCGGTGCGGATGCGCGCCGTCGTCGAGGTCGAGGAGGACACCAAGGGCCGCACCACCCTGGTGGTCACCGAGCTGCCCTACCTGGTGAACCCGGACAACCTCATCGAGTCGATCGCGGCCATGGTGCGCGACGGCAAGATCGCCGGGATCTCCGAGATCGTCGACGAGTCCTCCGACCGCATCGGCATGCGGATCGTCGTCACGCTCAAGCGCGACGCCGTGGCCAAGGTCGTGCTGAACAACCTGTACAAGCACACCCAGCTGCAGCACAGCTTCGGTGTGAACATGCTGTCGATCGTCGACGGCGTGCCGCGCACCCTGCGCCTCGACCAGATGATCCGGCACTACGTCCGGCACCAGATCGAGGTCATCGTCCGGCGGACCCGCTACCGGCTGCGCAAGGCCGAGGAGCGGGCCCACATCCTGCGTGGTCTGGTCAAGGCGCTCGATGCGCTCGACGAGGTCATCGCGCTGATCCGGGCGTCGGCCACGGTCGACGTCGCCAAGGCCGGCCTGATCGACCTGCTCGACGTCGACGACATCCAGGCCCAGGCGATCCTGGACATGCAGCTGCGACGGCTCGCCGCGCTGGAGCGCCAGAAGATCGTCGACGAGCTGGCCGAGATCGAGCGCGAGATCGCCGACTACCAGGACATCCTGGCCCGGCCCGAGCGGCAGCGGCAGATCGTCCGCGACGAGCTCGCCGAGCTGGTCGAGGCCCACGGCGACGACCGCCGCACCCGGATCGTCGGCTTCGACGGCGACGTCACCGACGAGGACCTGATCGCGGTCGAGGACGTCGTCGTCACGATCACCCGCACCGGCTACGCCAAGCGCACGAAGACCGACCTGTACCGCGCCCAGAAGCGCGGCGGGAAGGGCGTGCAGGGGGCGCAGCTGAAGCAGGACGACATCGTCAACCACTTCTTCGTCTGCTCCACGCACGACTGGATGCTGTTCTTCACCAACCGCGGGCGGGTCTACCGGCTCAAGGCCTACGAGCTGCCCGAGGCGAACCGCACCGCGCGCGGCCAGCACCTGGCGAACCTCCTGGCCCTGCAGCCGGAGGAGGAGATCGCCCAGGTCATGCAGATCAAGGACTACTCGGCGCGGCCGTACCTGGTGCTGGCCACCCGCAACGGCCTGGTGAAGAAGTCGCGCCTGACCGACTTCGACTCCAACCGCGCCGGCGGCCTCATCGGCATCAACCTGCGCGACGACGACGAGCTGGTCGGCGCCGTCCTCTGTTCGGGTGATGACGATCTGCTCCTCGTGTCCGCCGAAGGCCAGTCCATCCGGTTCACCGCGTCCGACGACGCGCTGCGCCCGATGGGTCGCGCGACCTCCGGCGTGCTGGGGATGCGGTTCAACGAGGGCGACAAGCTGCTGGCCCTCGGTGTGATCCGCCCCGACACCTACCTGCTCGTCGCCACCACCGGTGGCTACGCGAAGCGCACCCCGATCGAGGACTACCCCGTTCAGGGCCGTGGCGGGAAGGGAGTGTTGACCCTCCAGTACGACCGTCGGCGTGGCACGCTGGTCGGTGCGCTCATCGTCGGCATCGACGACGAGCTGTACGCGATCACCTCCACCGGCGGGGTCATCCGGACCTCTGCCCGCGAGGTGCGGAAGGCCGGCCGGCAGACGAAGGGAGTCCGCCTGATGAACCTGGGCGAGACCTCCACGCTGCTGGCCGTCGCCCGCAACGCGGAGGAGACCGAGGAGGACCCGGGCCAGCAGGCGTAGTGCCACGTCGGGTGGCCGGCCCGTGAGGGCCGGCCACCCGGCACACGCCGTGGGGCCGGGGTAGTACCGAGCGACGACCAGCGAGGAGAGCTCCCACTCGTGAGCACCGACGACCGCACCCCGTCGCAGGACGAGGCCCGCACCGTCGCCACCGACGCCGACCACGACCCGTCGACGGCGGCGGCCGACCACGTCCCCGGCCCGCGCGACGACGCCGCGGCCGAGCCGGCCGCGGCCTCGCCGCCCCCGTGGCGCCGGGTACCCGACACCCATGACGACCACGACGGCGGCACCGTCGCGGACTCGCTGCTCAGCGAGGCCCCGACTGCCTTCATGACCGCACCCGGACCGAGTGCGGCCACCGGTGCGACGACCGCCGTCCGCGATCCGGAGCTGCACGAGAACGGCACGGGCCCGGCGGACCCGCCGCGCGCGTCGGTCCGCAACCGGCCCCCGCGCCAGGCGCTGCTGCAGCTCAAGCGGCTCGACCCGTGGTCGGTGCTCAAGATGGCCCTGGCGCTGGCCGTCGTGCTGTGGCTGGTCTGGATGGTCGCCGCGGGCGTCCTGTACGGCGTGCTCGGCGGGATGGGCGTCTGGGACCGGCTCAACGGCACCTACGCCGACCTCGTCACCTCGCAGCAGGAGACCGGGGGCTCGCTGATCAGTGTGGGCCGGGTCTTCGGGCTCGCGGCCGTCGTCGGTGCGGTCAACAGCCTGCTGTTCGCGGTGGCCATCACCGTGGTCGCGTTCGTCTACAACGTGGCCGCCGACCTGGTCGGCGGCATCGAGGTCACGCTCTCCGAACGGGACTGACCGGAGCGTCGTCGCGCACACCGCACGGGGCCGAGCGTCGGGGGACCCCCTCGTAACCCGCTCGACCCCGTGCGGTAGTGTTTCTCCTGTTGCACGGGCCTATAGCTCAGTTGGTTAGAGCGCATCGCTGATAACGATGAGGTCGCTGGTTCAAATCCAGCTAGGCCCACACCTTCCCCCTCCGACAGTCACTCGCGAGGAGACCTGCGATGAAGAAGCTGTTCGTGCTGGCCGTCGCCGCCGGTGCCGCGTACTTCGGCTGGTCCCGCCTCCGCGGTGTCGGGTCCGACGACCTGTGGCACGAGGCCACCACCCGCTGACTCCGCCTCCCGGGGTACCGTGGTCGGGACCCACCAGGGGACATAGCTCAATTGGCAGAGCACCGCCTTTGCAAGGCGGGGGTTAGGGGTTCGATTCCCCTTGTCTCCACCAGCAGAAACACGCCGTTCCAGCGCTTCTCGTCCCCGTCGTGGGGCACATCCGGGGACATGCGGCAGAGTCCGTGCGGTTGGCGAAGTCGATCGCCAGGCTTGGATCTGCTGCCTGGATCTCTCTGAGCTCCCACATGGCGTCGTCGATCGTGGGATGACGAGCCATCCTGACCAGCTCGCCATGCACGTACTCGCCGACGGGCTCCGGCGTGGTGGGGGGCGGCTCGCCTGACCAACTACTTGACGACGGCCTTCACATGAGAGCGTCCGACGGACCTCCACTGAGTCCTGAGCCAGCGGTCAGCCTCCCAGCATGCGGATCTTTGAGGCTCGGATCCTGCGAAGGTTGCTATGGATCGGGCTCCTCGGGGGCGTGATCGCTGCTGTAGGGGTCTTGAGCGTCAGCGTGGGGATTCTTCCCGGCGGCCCGTGGTTCGGCTTGCTTGCGTTGTGGTTGGTGCCGTCGCTGTGGGCTCTCGACCGTGTGCCCCTTCCCGGAGCAGGTGTGGTGGCTGGCCTGGTCGGCGGTGCGGTCGTCGGGTTCGTCTGGCCCGCACCGTACTGGCCTGCGTTGGTCTACTCGGTGTTGTATGCGACAGCTGTCGAAGCCGTCTTCCTGGTAGTTCGCTACCGCCGGTCGTCCATCGGACTGTCGGCGGTAGCCGGCGGCGTCGGGGGCGCTGCGATCGTGGTGCACTGGGTGATCGCGTGGGTCAGCGTCGAGGACGGTGACGTTTTCGCTCCCATCGTGGGTGGTCTCGCCGTCGGGACGGTCGTGGCGCTCGTCCTGAAGCAGGGGCGTCGGTCCGCCGCCTCCGTGGAGTCGACCTGACCGACGGTCGACTCCTCAGGGCACATCCGGGGCACATGAGTGCCGGGGCAGCCCGGTACCCGCTGACACGATGTGGCAGCGGGTGGGCTGGTGATCACAGGCGCCGAGCGCCGGCCGCGGGCGGGCGGCGAGTCAGGTGCGCGTTCGCAAGGCCGGGGCCAGGGGTTCGATGCCCCCGTCACTGGCGCCGCTGGAGCTGACCGCACGGCGTGCGGCGACGAGCGTGGCCGCGGCGAGCGCGGCGAAGACCGGAGCGGCCCCGACGCTGAGGGCGGCGAGGACGGCGGGCTGGTCCGCCAGGTAGGCCAGGGCGCGCAGGGTGAGGTTGAGCGCGTGGAGCACGACGCCGACCAGCGTGGTGACGGTGTAGATGCGCATCAGCCGGGAGTGGTCGCGCCAGTCGTCGGGGCCGCCGACCAGGCGGTTGAACAACGTCCCGGTCACCGGGCGGCGGACGAGGACCGAGCCGAGGAACAGCACGCCGAGCGCGGCGGGGATCAGGGTGGGCAGCAGGAAGAACGCCCGCGCCTCCCCGGAGAACCCGGCGACCGCTGCGCACACCGCGGCGACCGCCAGACCGACGACGGCCGCCCGCAGTGACTCCCGGCGGGCCAGGCGCACCCCGAACGTCACTGGCGCCGCCACGGCGAGCGCGACGAAGGCCCAGGTCAGACCACCCACCGCGTCGGCGACCACGAAGGCGACGGTCGGTACGGCGGCGAGGAGGATGCCGAGCCCGCCACCGGATCGCTCCAGGCTGGTGCGCATCGCGGCGCCGAGCGTCGCGGCCGGGGCCTGCCCGTCCGAGCGACGGTCCTCCGGGCGATCCGATGGGACGGTCGCGGTCGGGTCGAGCGACACGAGTTCGTTCGGCACGGTGGGCTCCTCGGCTCGGTGGGGGTGTGCCGACCACGTTCGTCGCTGTGCCGGTCGGTAGCCACGGCCTGACGATCCGTGGCTGAGCGGTCCGACCCGGAGCTGGTGGGGAGGATCGGCAGTCCGTGGTTACGCCCCGCGCGTCGCGGTAGGAACGAATCGGTGAGCGACCGAGAGGCGGCGCGGATGATCGACCGGACTGGCCTGGCGCAGTTCCTGCGCCGGCGTCGTGAGGTGCTCCAACCGGAGGACGTCGGACTGCCGCGGGGGCAGCGCCGCCGCACCAGCGGGCTGCGCCGGGAGGAAGCCGCGGCCCTGTGCCACATGTCGACCGACTACTACGCGCGCCTCGAACGGGAGCGCGGCCCGCGGCCGTCGGAGCAGATGATCGCCGCGATCGCCCAGGGCCTGCACCTGTCGCTCGACGAGCGTGACCACCTGTTCCGGCTCGCCGGCCAGCACCCACCCGCCCGCGGAGCGGGCAGCGACCACATCGGACCCGGGCTGCTGCGCATCTTCGACCGGCTCGTCGACACCCCCGCCGAGATCGTCACCGAGCTCGGGGAGACGCTGCGCCAGACGTCACTGGGGGTCGCGCTCACCGGCGACACGACCGGGTTCACCGGGCCGAGGCGGAGCGTCGGCTACCGCTGGTTCACCGAGCCCGCAGCCCGCAGGCGCTACCCACCGGAGGACCACGCGCTGCTGTCGCGGCGTTACGTCTCGGGCCTGCGCGCGGTCGCGGCCCGGCGTGGACCGGACTCCCGCGCGGCCCGGCTCGCCACCCTCCTCCACCCGCACAACGAGGAGTTCCGCACGCTGTGGGACGCCCACGAGATCGGCGCCCGGTCCGACGACCTCAAACGGCTCGTCCACCCCGAGGTCGGCGCGCTGGAACTGCACTGTCAGACGTTGCTCGACCCCGAGCAGTCCCACCTGCTGCTCGTCTACACCGCCGTCCCGGGCAGCGAGACACACGAGAAGCTGCAGCTCCTCTCGGTCATCGGGGCGGTCAGCGCGGCCCGGCGCCGATCCCGCGCACCAGCCCGGACAGCAACACCGCCGACAGCCCCTTGGCCAGCAACGCCTCCCCGACGGGCAGCCGCTTGTCGGCCTCCACGGCGTAGGTGATCTCCGTGCCGGCGCCGACCGGGCGCAGCGTGACCTCGCCCCGGTAGTTCTTCAGCGGCACCCCGGCGATCGCGCGGCAGCCCAGCCGTCGCCCCGGCTCGAACGCGGTGACCTCCTCGACGATCGGCCCCGGCGACCCGATCCCGACCTTGCGCACCGTCCCGACCCCGTTCGGCTCCGGCGTGCCCGCGCGGGTGATCTCCACCTTCAGGCCCGGCGCCCAGGTCGACATGCCCTCGTGGTCGGACAGCACCGACCACACCGCCTCGGTCGTCGCGGACACGGTGCGGACGGACGTCGCTCTGATCATGTGCGGAACCTACTGACGGGTAGAAGAAAAATCGAGCGGCGGTGTCGAGAACGTGCGTCCGGTTCCGTCCCCGGGGTGAACGCGGCCAGGATGGGCCGCGACGAGCACCGAGGAGATCCACCATGGCCAAGTACCTGCTGCTCAAGCACTACCGCGGAGCCCCGGCCCCGAAGAACGACGTGCCGATGGACCGCTGGGCTCCCGAGGAGGTCACCGCGCACATCCGCTTCATGCAGGACCTCGCGGAGGACCTGAAGCGCTCCGGGGAGTTCGTCGACGCCCAGGCACTCGCTCCCGAGGGCACCTTCGTCCGCTACGACGGCGAGGGCCGCCCGCCCGTCACCGACGGTCCGTTCGCCGAGACCAAGGACCTCGTCGCCGGCTGGATGATCATCGACGTCGACAGCTACGAGCGGGCCGTCGAGGTGACCGGTGTGCTGTCGGCGGCGCCTGGTGCCGGCGGGGAGCCGATCCACGAGTGGATCGAGCTGCGCCCGTTCCTCGAGGCCCCGCCGACCGTCACGGAGTGAGCAGCGAGGCGGTCGGTGCCGACGCCGCGCTGCTGCGTGGTCTCGTACCGGAGGTCCTCGGGATCCTCGGCCGTCGCGGGGTGGGCTTCGCGGCGGCCGAGGACGCCGTGCAGGACGCGCTGGTCGAGGCCTTGCGGACCTGGCCGGCCGACCCGCCGCGGGACCCGAAGGGCTGGCTGGTGGCGGTGGCCTGGCGCCGCTTCCTCGACGCCACCCGGTCGGAGACCGCGCGTCGTGTCCGGGAGGAACGGGCCGAGGCCGAGCCGGTGCCGGGTCCGGCGTCGGACCACGACGACGCGCTCGAGCTGTACTTCCTGTGCGCGCACCCGTCGCTGTCGCCGTCGTCGGCGGTCGCACTCACCCTGCGCGCCGTCGGCGGGCTCACCACCCGCCAGATCGCTGCGGCCTACCTGGTGCCCGAGGCGACGATGGCGCAGCGGATCAGCCGCGCCAAGCGCACCGTCGCGGGGGAGCGGCTCGACCGACCCGGCGACGTCGCGACCGTCCTGAGGACGCTCTACCTGGTGTTCAACGAGGGCTACTCCGGCGACGTCGACCTCGCCGCGGAGGCGATCCGGCTGACCCGGCGCCTCGCGGCGTCGGTCGACCATCCAGAGGTCGCCGGTCTGCTCGCGCTGATGCTGCTGCACCACGCCCGCCGCGCCGCCCGGACCGGTCCGGCCGGCGAGCTGGTGCCGCTGGCCGAGCAGGACCGCGGGCGCTGGGACACCGCGATGATCACCGAGGGCGTGGCGGTGCTGCAGGCCGCGCTGGCCCGTGACCGGCTGGGGGAGTTCCAGGCCCAGGCGGCCGTCGCCGCCCTGCACGCCGACGCGCCTGCGGCCGAGGAGACCGACTGGCCCCAGATCGTCGAGTGGTACGACGAGCTGGTCCGGCTCACCGGCAGCCCGGTCGCCCGGCTGAACCGCGCCGTCGCGGTCGGGGAGGCCGACGGTCCACGGGCCGGCCTGGCGGCACTCGCCGACCTCGACCCGACACTGCCCCGCTGGACCGCGGTCAGCGCCCACCTCCACGAACGGGCGGAGCGGGCCACGGCCGCGCGTCTCTACGCCGAGGCCGCGGCGCTGGCGTCCTCCACCGCCGAACGGGACCACCTGACCCGGTGCGCAGCCCGGCTCCACTCCGGATCGGAAAGCTGAACCGCATCGTCACGATTGATGATCGCCTGGATTCCTCGGCACACCGACGGGACGCCGACGCGATGCGGTGCGAGGATCACGTGAATGAGCCTGGTGTCGGATCCCGTCGCGGTCACGGTCGCGGCACCGTCGCCGCTGGAATCGCCTGCGCGGCTGGCCGCGGTCCGCGCCACCCGGCTGCTCGACACCGGGCCGGAGGAGGCGTTCAACCGCCTGACCAGGCTGGTCTCGGTGGTCCTCGGGACCCCGGCGGTCATGCTGACCGTCGTCGACGAGGTCCGGACCTTCCTCAAGGGCACGCCCGAACCGGCACAGATCGTCGGCCCGGAGGGAGTCTGGTCGGCGCCCGTCGAGGACAGTGGGTGCAAGGTCGTCGTCGAGTCCGACGGCGAGATCTGCGCCGGTGACGTGCAGGCCGAGCCGCGGCTGCGCGACCTGAGCCTGATCACCGAGTTCGGAGCGGCCGCCTGGCTCGGGGTGCCGGTGCGCGACCCCGCGGGCCAGGTCGTGGGCAATCTCTGTGCGATGGACGTGGTCGCCCGGGAGTGGACCCCGCTGCACCGCGAGACCATCCGGACCCTGGCCGACGCCGTCGAGGGCGAGATCGCGCTGCGCCTGGCCCTGCGCGAGACCGAGCGGCAGGCGCTCGCCGCCGCCCGCCACGCCGCCGAGGCCGAGACGCTGGCCCGGACGCTGCAGGAGTCGCTGCTGCCCGCACGGCCCCCGCGGCTGCCCGGGATCGACATCGCGGCCCGTTTCCTGCCGGCCGGTTCCGGTGTGGAGGTCATGGGCGACTTCTACGACGCGGTCCCCACCCCGGACGGCGTCGCCGTGGTGATCGGCGACGTCCAGGGCAAGGGCTCCGCCGCCGCCCGGACGACCGCGCTGGCCCGCTCGGCCACGCGCACCGCCGCACACGTCGAGGACGACCCGGTCGCCGTGCTCCGCACCGTCAACGACGTCCTGCACGTCTGGTTCGACGGCCGCATCAGCTTCGTCACCGCCGCGCTCGCGTCGCTGCGCCGCGGCCCCTCCGGCACCTGGCACGCCGATCTGGCCTCGGCCGGCCACCCACCCGTCCTCGTCCGACGGGCCGACGGCACCGTCGAGTTCCACGGCGGCGGCGGGCTGGTGCTCGGTATCGGCACCACCCCGACGGTGGCCCACGAGGCGGTCACCCTCGCCCCGGGCGACAGTCTCGTGCTCTACACCGACGGCATCACCGAGGCGCACGTGCGCGGGCACTGGGAACAGCTGGAGGAGGAGGGTGCCCGGCGCACCCTGGCCTCGCTCGTCCCGGGCGCCGACGCCGACACGATCGCGCGCGCCCTCACCGGCGCCGCCCTTGCACACTGCGACGGCCACCTCAGCGACGACGCCGGGGTGGTCGTCGTGCAGGTCGAGGAGCCCGGCGCTGTCGACGCCGACCGGGTCGTCACCGAGCACGTCCCGCACGCCGGGGTCGGCCGGGAGACGCGGCGTTCCGCGGAACGCGTCCTGACCGGCTGGGACCTCGACCCGGGCAGCCTCGCCGACGCGATGCTGGTCATCGAGGAGCTCGTCGCGAACGTCGTCGACCACGCCCGCACCCCGTTCCGCCTGGCCCTGGTCCGGACCGTGGATGCCCTGCGGATCGAGGTCGAGGACGAGGACTCCGGCAGCCCGCTGCTCCAGCCGCTCGACGTGCGGGCGGCGCGCGGGCGCGGCCTGCAGCTCGTGGACGCCGTCGCGCAGTCGTGGGGTTGTGACACCCGCGGCGGCGGCAAGCGGGTGTGGGCCGAGCTCCCCACGCGCTGACCCGTCCCCGGAGGCGTTCTCTCCTCGGGCATCGCGTGTCGATCTGAGACAGGTCGGTCCGGCGGCGTCGGGGATCGGCCACGCTGGGCCGGTGGAGGACGAGCACGACGTCGTGGTCGTCGGCGCCGGGGTCGCGGGGCTGTACGCGCTGCACCTGCTGCGACGGCGCGGTCTGCGGGTCACCTGTGTCGACGCCGCACCCGAGCTCGGCGGCGTCTGGCACCACCAGCGGTTCCCGGGTGCCCGCATCGACACCGAGGGTGCGGCGTACCAGTACCTGTTCTCCGACGACCTGTACCGCGACTGGGGCTGGAGCGAGCGCTTCCCGGCCGGGTACGAGGTGCTGCGCTGGCTGCGGTTCGTCGCCGACCGGCTCGATCTGCACCGCGACCTGCGACTGTCCACACCGGTCACCGCTGCCCGCTGGGACGGCGCGCGCTGGCGGGTGCGCACCGGCGACGGCGAGCTGTCGGCACGGTTCCTGGTCCGCTGCACGGGCGCGTTCACCGCGCCCCGCACCGACGCCGTCCCCGGCCGGTCGGACTTCGCCGGGCCGGTCGTCCACACCGGAGCGTGGCCCGCCCGAGGGCCCGGGTTCGACGGGCTGCGGGTGGGTGTCGTCGGCTGTGGGCCGAGCGCGGTCCAGCTGGTCCCGGCGTTGGCCGGTCGGGTCGGCCGGGTCACCGTCCTGGCCCGGACATCGCGTTTCGTGCTGCCCGCGGCCAACCCGATGTACGGCTGGCCGGAGCGTGCGGCCTACCGCGACCGCCTTCCCGCGATGCGCGAGGCGGTCCGGTCCACGGCGTCGGGCACCGCGCACCCGTCTGTCCACAGAGGACTCCACAGCCTGGGGACCGCCTACGACGAGGACCCGCTGTCGCTGCACCCGACGCGGCTCGCCGGGTTCGCGTCGGACCCGGCGCTGCGGGCCGCGGCGGCCGCCGTCGTCCGCGACCGGATGCGGGCGCGACTGGGCGACGACCGTCTCGCGGCGGCGCTGGTCCCGGCCGGCGACGACTACGGCCTGCGCCCCGTCGCCACCGACCAGGGCTGGCTGGAGACCTTCCACCGCGACGACGTCGAGGTGGTCCCCGTCGGGCGGAACCCGGTCGTCCGGATCCGGCCGGAGGGGGTCGAGCTGGCCGACGGGACCGTCGTCGGGCTGGACGCGATCGTGCTGGCCACCGGGTTCGACCCGACCGCGACCCGCGCCGGGATCGACGTCGTCGGACGCGACGGGCGGCTGCTCGGCACCGGGCCGGGCCTGCTCGGTCTCGCGCACCCCGGCTTCCCGAACCTGTTCGCGCCGCTGGCGCCGACCTTCGGGTACGGCAACGACGCGGCCTGCCTGCAGGGACAGGTCGAGTGGGTGGACCGGGCGATCGGCGACCTCGACGCCGGCGGCCTGTCGACGATCGAGGCGCTGTCGTGCCCGGCGGAGCCGGTCGCGCCGTACGCGGTGCCCGGCGGGGTCGCGGGCGTGCTGCGGGCCTGCGACGACGAAGCCGTCGCGGGCTACCCCTCGTTCGAGCGGCGCTGACCGTTCAGCCGGACGTCCGGGTCCGGTACGCCGAACAGCATGTTCCGGGACGAGACCGGCTCATCGGGGATCCGGTCGACGACGTCGAACAGGTCCATCGCGCCGGTCACCTGGAGCGCGCGCCGCGCGGGCCGGCTCGATCCGCAGTGCACCCGCAGCCGCTTGCCCTCGGCACCCATCATGTCGCGGGACTGGAGCAGCGAGTTCAGCCCCGCCGTCCCCAGGAAGTCCACGCGGGACAGGTCGAGGATCAGTTCGGGGCCCGCCTCGGACCAGATGCCCATCTCGACCCAGAGATCGGGCGAGGTGTCGTCGTCGATGGCGCCGATCGCGTGCAGCACCGTGGCGCCCGCCGGGTGGCTGGACTGCTCGAACCGCAACGTCGGCCCGGGAGCGGCGGCGTGCGCGGCATCCGGAGCGGAGCGGTCGTCGTCCGCCATGGTCGGCCCCTTTCCGCCCCCGGGATCTCCGGGGCGTCCGACCAGCATCGCAGCGGGTGGCCGCCGCCGCATGTGCTGATCGGGGGCGGCCCGGGCGCGTAGCCTTCGCATCCGACCGCCGACCACCCGCGGGGGCGATCCTCCCGCCGGGACCCGAAGGACCACCGTGAGCGCTACGACCCTCTCCGCCGCCGCGATCGCCGGGATGATCGACCACGCGATCCTCAAGCCCGAGCTGACCCGCACCGAGGTCGACGCCCAGCTCGACGTCGCCGCCCGCTACCGCATCTTCAGCGTCTGCGTGCGCCCGTCCGACGTCGCGCACGCCGTCGCCCGGCTCGCGGGGACCGGCGTCGCCGTCGGCACCGTGATCGGGTTCCCGCACGGCACGACCAGCACCGCGGCCAAGGTCGCCGAGGCGCGGCAGGCGATCGCCGACGGTGCCGTCGAGCTCGACATGGTGCTGAACATCGGCCGGCTGCGCAGCGGCCTGACCGATGACGTCGAGGCCGACATCCGGGCCGTCGTCGAGGCCGCCGACGGTCGCGTCGTGAAGGTGATCCTGGAGACCGCGCTCCTGTCCGACGACGAGGTGGTCGCCGGCTGCCGGGCCGCCGAGTCGGCGGGCGCCGCCTTCGTGAAGACCTCCACCGGTTTCGCCGGCGGCGGCGCCACGTCCGAGCACCTCGCGCTCATGCGCGCCACCGTCGGACCGCAGGTGCAGGTCAAGGCCTCCGGCGGGGTCCGCGACCTCGACACCGTGCTGGCCTTCCACGCCGCGGGCGTCACCCGCTTCGGTACCAGCGGCACCGCCACGATCCTCGACGACGCCGCGGCCCGCGACGCCGGCGGCGACGCGGTGGCCCGGGTGGACGACGCGTCCTACTGAGAGGGCTGCCGCGCGGCACCCCGGCCCGCCGGATCTGCGAAGCTGGTCCGAGCACGTTCCCGTGAGCCGGAGGAGTCCCATGGCGAAGCAGCCCCTCCCGAGCTCCTGGTCGCCCGCGGGCGTCACCGGGACGCTGATCGGTGCCGCACTCGGCACGGTCGGCGCCGCCGTCGAGATCGGTCGACGGCTGCCCGGCTGGCTGGCCGAGGCCCCGCGGGCGGTCGAGGCCATGCCGTCGGTGGCGGCCGAGGTCGCCGCGCTCCCGCGGCGCATCGCCGGTGTCGACGCCGCGCTGACCGGTCTCGCCCCGGTGCTCGACGACGTGCTCGGCCGGGTCGTGACGCTGTGGGACGACCCGGTGACCGTCGAGCGGATCGATCGGCTGACCGCGGCCGTGGTCGAGCTGGCCGGAGCCGCCGGACCGCTGCGCGAGCTGGCCGGCGCCCGCGACGACCTGCACCAGCTCGCCGGGCTGCGGGAGGACCTGCACCACCTGGCGAGCGTGCGCGACGACCTGCACGAGCTGGCCGCGGTGCGCGGGGACCTGCACGAGCTGGCGGGGATGCGGGAGGACCTGCGGGAGCTCGCCGCCGTCCGCAGCGACCTGCACGAGCTGGCCGCCGCGGTCGGGCCGCTGCGCGAGCTCGGCACGGCGGTGGCCCCGCTGCGGGAGCTGGCGGGTGCCGTGGGGCCGCTGTCGGAGCTGGCGGGCGCGGTCGACGCGCTGCGTGAGCTCGCCACCGCCGTCGGGCCGCTGGCCGAGCTGGGCACGGCGGTGGAGTCGCTGCGCGAGCTGAGCGCGGCGGTCGGACCGCTGGCCGAGCTGGCCGCGGTGCGCGAGGACCTGCACGAGCTGGCCGGCGCCGCGGCACCGCTGCGGGAGCTGGCACCGGCCGCGGGTGACCTCGCCGCACTCGCCGGGGCCGTCACGTCGCTGCAGCGCCTCGCCGACGCCGTCGCCCCGCTCCAGGAGCTCGCCGCCACCCGCGCCGACCTGGCGCAGCTGGCCGGGGCGGTGGAGCCGCTGCGGGAGCTGGCCGCGGCGCGCGAGCACCTGGAGAGCCTCACCGGCGCCGTCCCCGCGGTGCACGAGCTGGCGGCGACCCGGGCCGACCTCGCACGTCTGGCCGAGGCGGTCGGACCGTTGCAGGAGCTCGCCCGCACCCCCGGTGACCTCGCGGCCCTCGCCGGGGCGGTCGAGCCGCTGCGGGCGCTGGCGACGGTGCGCGAGGACCTCGCGACACTGGCCGCGGCCACCGGAGACCAGGGCGCCGTCCGGCGGATCGCGGCGGCCGTCGCCGACGCCGATGCCGACGGGACCCCGCGGCTGGCCGCCCTGGACGTCAACCTCGCGCAGGCCGCGAGCCAGCTGACCGCCGTCGCCCCGGACCTGCGGTCGGTCGCGGCCCGGATCGACGCGCTCGACCGGCAGATCGGCGTGCTGGCCGACGCGCTCGCGCCGCTGCAGGGCACCACCGAGCGGATCGGCCGGATCGTCGACCGGCTGCCGGACCGCACCCGGCGCCTCGTGACGCGGCCGGCGACGGAGGGCTGAGCGCACGGCGGGGGCGGCATCGGCGACTCACTCGCGCAGGCGCTCCAGGCCCGGCCAGACCAGTGTCATCACCGTCGAGGTGAGGTCGTCGGGGTCCGCGCCGTCGCCCGCCCAGTCGGCCAGTCCCTCGGCCGCTCCCGCCAGCGCCGCCGCGAGCGGGGCGGTGACCGTCGCCGGGTCCACGCCCGCGGGGACGGCCAGCTCGGCCGCCAGCAGCCGCGCCACCCGGTCGACGATCCGGGTGCGCGCCGCGTGCACCTCGTCCGCGAGCGCACCGGTGCGGGCCTGGCGGTAGAGCACGGACCAGCCGTCGCGATGGGTGGTCACACTGGCGAAGAACGCCCGGAGACCGCGGTGCAGTCGCACCTCGGCGTCGACCGGCGCCCCGGCCGCGGCGCCGGAGACCGACTCCAGCAGTCGGTCGGCCTCGCGGCGGATGCACCGCCGCAGCAACTCCTCCTTCGAGCCCCCGCCGTGCGTGTAGACCATCGGCTTCGACAGCCCCGCCTCGTCGGCGACGCCGTCCATCGACGCGTCGTGGAACCCGTCCCGGGAGAACACGCGCACCGCCGCGTCGAGGACCTGCTTCTCGCGCTGCGCGGGCGGGAGCCTGCGACGGGGTGCAGATGCCATCTCGACAGCTTAGCTACTGCTGCGTAAAGTACGGCTCGTCCCGAGCCGGTACGGCGAGTACCGGACACTTGTGTGAACCACGGCGAGGTGGAACGAGCGATGGCCGACACGGTCGACATCAACGAGCTGGGTCGCAGCGTCGACCCGAAGTCCCTGTCCGACGAGCAGCTGATCGCCACGCTCGGGACGGCTCTGCGCGACGGGAACGCGAAGAACGTCGACCCGTCGCTGTTCGCCCGCCTGGTCAAGACCGCGTCGAAGCAGCAGCTGGCGACCGTGATGTCGTCCGAGGTCCGCCGACCGGTGCTCGAGGCGATCTTCGGCCGGATGAGCGAGTTCTACTCGTCCAAGGGCGCGACCGGGAACCGGCAGGTCGTGCACTGGCACATCAAGGACGGCTCGACGGTCGACAGCTTCCAGACCGTGATGCAGAACGGCACCTGCACGGTCACCGAGGGCACCGACGAGGACCCCCGCACCGCGCTGACCATGCCCGGCACCGAGTTCCTCAAAGTCGCGACGAACAACGCCAACCCGGTGACCCTGTTCATGACGCGCAAGCTCAAGGTCTCCGGCGACGTTGGCTTCGCGACCGCTCTGCATAAGATGTTCCAGATTCCGTCTGCCTGACGAGAACCGCGACCGACCAGCGGAGAGCTGAGATGACTTCCTTCGAACTGTCCGAGGAGCACCGCGAGCTGCAGGAGTGGGTGCACGGCTTCGCCGCCGACGTCGTGCGCCCGGCCGCCGCCGAGTGGGACGAGCGCGAGGAGACCCCGTGGCCGATCCTGCAGGAGGCCGCGAAGATCGAACTCTACAACTTCGAGACCCTCGCCTCCTTCTGGGGTGACGAGACCGGCCTGTCCATGCCGCTGGTCAACGAGGAGCTCTTCTGGGGCGACGGCGGCATCGGCATGGCGATCTTCGGCACCACTCTCGCGGTGGCCGGCATCTTCGCCTCGGGCACCCCCGAGCAGATGGTCGAGTTCATCCCGCAGTGCTACGGCGACGCCTCCGAGCCGCAGGTCGGAGCGTTCTGCTCGTCCGAGCCCGAAGCCGGTTCCGACGTCTCGGCGATGCGCACCCGTGCCGTCTACGACGAGGCGAAGGACGAGTGGACCCTCACCGGCCAGAAGGCCTGGGCCACCAACGGCGGCATCGCGAACATCCACGTGGTGCAGGCGGTCGTCGACCCGGCGCTGGGGAGCAAGGGGCAGGCCGCGTTCGTCGTCCCGCCGAAGACCCCCGGCCTGGAGTCCACCCGCAAGATCAAGAAGATGGGTCTGCGCGCGTCGCACACCGCGGACGTCTTCCTCGACGACGTGAAGCTCCCCGGCTCGTGCCTGCTCGGCGGCAAGGAGAAGCTGGACGAGCGGCTCGCCCGTGCCAGGTCGGGGGAGAAGTCGACGGGCTCCGCCGCGATGCAGACCTTCGAGCTGTCCCGTCCGACGGTCGGCTCGCAGGCGATCGGCATCGCCCGCGCCGCCTACGAGTACGCCCTGGAGTACGCCAAGGACCGGGTCGCCTTCGGCCGCCCGATCATCGAGAACCAGGCGATCTCCTTCACCCTCGCGGACATGAAGACCGAGATCGACGCCGCCCGGCTGCTCGTGCACCGGGCCGCCTGGATGGGGCGCAACAACGTCCCGTTCACGGCGGGCGAGGGGTCGATGTCCAAGCTCAAGGCCGGCCGGGTCGCGGTGTGGGCCACCGAGCGGGCCATCCAGATCCTCGGCGGCGCGGGCTACTCGCGCGAGCACCCGGTGGAGCGGATGCACCGCGACGCCAAGATCTACGACATCTTCGAGGGCACCGAGCAGATCCAGCAGCTCGTCATCGCCCGGGCGATCTCCGGGCGGCACCTGTCGTGACCTCGGCGGTCCGGTCCGCCGCGACGATCGGCGGACCGGACCGGACGGCTGTGCGGTACGTGGCTCCGTCGCGCGCATCGGACTTTTCGGCGGATCGACGAGAAGATGACGTGCGCGAGGCACGGTTGCTGGGAGAGGTCGCGACCGGGCCGCGGGTGGCCGCCGAGCCGCCGCTGCGGGAGCACACGCGCGACCGATGACCGTCGGGGTGGGCACGCACGCCGGGCCCCGGGGCAGGATGGAGATCCAACCGGGTCCTGCAGCGGGCCCGTCCGTGCTGTGAGGAGACCACGTGCCGAGCGTGACGTTCCGTGGACGTACCTGGAACCGGGACCGGGCGATGGTCATGGCGATCGTCAACCGGACCCCCGACTCGTTCTACGACCACGGGGTCACCTTCGCCGAGCAGGCCGCCCGGGACCGCATCACGGCGGTGGTCCGGGAGGGTGCCGACGTCATCGACATCGGCGGCGTGCCGGCCAGCCCGGGTGCCGAGGTGACCGAGCAGGAGGAGATCGATCGGGTCGTGCCGACCGTGGAGTGGGCACGCCACACGTTCCCCGACGTCGCGATCTCGGTCGACACCTTCCGCGCCGGACCCGCCGATGCGGTCTGCGCGGCCGGCGCCGACCTGGTCAATGACAACTGGGCGGCCGCCGACGTCGGGATCCTCGACGTTGCCGCCCGGTACGGCGCGGGCTACGTCAGCGCGCACACCGACCACGTCGACCCGCGCACCGAGCCGCACCGGCCGCGCTACACCGACGTCCTGCGCACGGTCATCGACCAGACCGTCGCGCTCGCGGAGAAGGCCGTCGCCGCGGGCGTGCCCGCCGGCGGGATCCTCATCGACCCGGCGATCGACTTCTCCAAGAACACCCTGCACAGCCTGCAGGTCCTGCGCGGCATCGACGAGATGGTCGCGACCGGCTGGCCGGTGCTGCTGGCGATGTCGAACAAGACCGTCGTCGGCGAGTCCCTGGCCGTGCCGCTCGAGGAGCGGCTGACCGGTACCCTCGCCGCGACGGCGCTGGCCGCCGACCGCGGCGTCGCCATGGTGCGCGCCCACCAGGCCCGGGCCACCCGGGAGACGTGCGAGATGGTCGCGACCGTCCGTGGCGAGCGGAATCCCTCGCGGGCGGTGAGACTGCTCGCGTGAGCACGATCCACCAGATCTTCCCGGTGGCCGACGCCGGGCCGCTGTCGACCGAGCAGCTCGAACGGCTCTACGCCTACCCGGACGACCGGCTCCGGCTGTCGGTCAACTTCGTGTCCAGCGCGGACGGGGCCGTCGAGGTCGAGGGCAGCTCGGCCGGGCTGTCCACCCCGCCCGACCGCGCGGTGCTCGACCTGGGGACCGACCTGGCCGACGTCGTACTCGTCGCGGCCGGGACCGCCACCGCCGAGGGGTTCACGGGCGTCAAGCACAACGACCGGATGGACGACCGGCGCCGCCGCTTCGGGCTGTCGGAGCTGCCGTCGACGGCGGTCGTCACCTCGTCGGGGAAGTCCCTCGATCCGTCGGCGCCGGTGCTGACCGACACCGTGGTCCCCACGATCGTGCTCACCTGCGAGTCGGTCCCCGCGGACCTGCGCGGCCGGTGGACCGACGCCGGCGCCGAGGTCGTGCTCACCGGCGACGAGTCGGTCGACCTCGACGTCGCGGTCTCCGCGCTGGGGGAGCGCGGGCTGCGCCGGATCAACTGCATGGGCGGCCCCGCGCTGTTCGGCAGCCTGGCCGAGGCGGGCCTGGTCGACGAGCTGCGGCTGACCCTCGCTCCGTTCCTCGTCTCCGGGGAGGCCGGGCGGATCGCCCGCGGCGCCGGCATGGATCCGGCGCGGCTGGAGCTGGTCAGCGTCGTCACCGGGGACGACACACTCCTCATGCGCTACCGGGTGCGCGAGGCGCCGTCGTCCTGACGGGGAACCCCGGAGGGGAGTACCCGATCACGCACGGCGACGTCTGGGGCAGGATGGTCCCGTGTCGCGTCCCTCCAACATGCTGGCGGACGGCGTCGTCGTCCTCAGCCCGCTCGGCTGGGACGACGTGACGGCCCACCTCGCGGGTGAGGACGCCGAGATCGTCCGCTGGCTCGGTGGTGCACCCGCGACCCCGGCGACCGCCCGCGCCCACATCCGTCGTGCGATCGAACGCTGGGCCGACGACGGCCCGAAGCTGAGCTTCGGGATCCGGGTGGACGGCGGTGCCGTCCTCGCCGGGACCATCGACGTCGACCTCGACCCCGCGGGGGGCCGGGCCGGTCTGTCCTACGGCGTCTACGCGGCGTACCGCCGTCGCGGCCTCGCGACCCGCGCGGTCCGGCTCGCGGCCCGCTACCTGGGCGAACGTGGTGACGTGCGGTGGATCTCGATCGACGTCGACCCGCAGAACACCGCATCGGTCGGGGTCGCGCGGCGGGCCGGGTTCCGGTTCCTGCGCCACGTCGTCGACGACGAGGGGTCCTTCGACCGCTACGAGCTCCTCGTCCGCGCGCCGGTGGTCCCGGCGCCGCCGCCGCGCCCGCGGCACGGCCGTCCCTGAGCCCGCACACGACCGCCCGCCCGGTGCCCGGTCGTCGGGGACACCGGACGGGCGTGGTCGCGGATGCCGGTTCGGGGATCCGGCACCGCCGGACCGACGTCAGGAGCCGGTCGGCGCCTCGATGTGCATGACGGCCGGGACCTCGAACACGGGCAGCGCGCCCGCGTCGTCGACCGACGGGAGGCCGGCGTCGTCCACCGAGGGGAGCTCGGGCAGGTCGTCCGTGGACGGCAGCTCGGGGGCGTCCTCGGCCGAGGGCAGCTCCGACGCGACGTCCGCGGCCTGCGGCGAGGCGGTGGGGAGGCCGTCGGTGCCGGGCAGTGACGGCGCGCTCGGCAGCGAGTCGGTCGAGGGCAGCTCCGGCAGACCGAGGGCCTCGGTGTCCGGGATCTGCAGCTCGCCGAAGGGGACGCTGTCCGCGGTGTCGGTCAGGGCGGAGGTGTCCGGGGCGGCCGGGAGCTCGGGCAGCTCGGGGAGTTCGGCGGCCGAGGCCTGGCCGACGAGACCGGCGCCGAGCGCGGCGATGCCGGCGCCGGTGAGGGACAGCCGCAGGGCGGTACGGGCGAGCGAGTTCATGCGCACGTCCTTCCAAGGGGGAACGGGGGAGCGGAGGGTTGATGGACGACCCTCGCCGGGGGACAACGAGATCCACATCAAGCGGTTGCGGTGCGCAGTCGATCGACAAGTGATCTTCACTCGTACGAGTGGCAACCTGAGAGGGGTCTCGCACGTAAGGGCGAGTGCTCGTCGCTCCGGAATGCTTCCGGTGGTCCACTCGCGGTGCTCGCACGCGGGGGGGCAGGATGAGCGCGTGCGCGCGCCGAGCTCCTCCGTCCGCCACTCCGTTCGTCCTTCGGTGCCCGTCGCGGGTGCGCTGGCCGGGGTCCTGGGCGGGGCGGGAGGCGCCGCCGCGGCCGCGATCGGCTGGCACTACTCGACGATCCTGCTGCACCCGTCGCCGCACCCGGGGCTGCCCGAGCGGGTCGTCGCCGCCGGGGACGGCACCGTCGAGCTGGCGCGCACCCGGCTGTCCGCGCAGCCGGGCGTGTGGGGACTGCGCGGCCCGGCCGGGCTGGCCGTCGTCGGTCCGGTCCTGGACCGCGGGCGGCGCACGGTCGTCCGGGAGCTGCGCGCGGGCCCGGTCCCTGCGATCGGCCCCGCCGTGCTCGACGCCGGCCCGTTCGACCCGGACCCGTCCGCACGAGGGCTGCCCTTCGACGAGGTCGAGGTGCCCACCGACCTCGGCCCCGCCCCGGCGTGGCGGATCCCCGCTCCGGACGGCGGTGACCCGGACGTCTGGGCGCTGTGCGTGCACGGCCGTGGCGGGACCCGACGCGAGGCACTGCGGATCCTGCCCGCGCTGCACGCGGCCGGGCTCACCCAGCTCGTCGTCAGCTACCGCGGGGACGGGACCGCTCCGGAGTCACCGGACGGGCGCTCGCACCTCGGCGACACCGAGTGGCGCGACGTCGACGCCGCCGCGGCCTACGCCCTGGTCCACGGCGCGCGCCGGCTGGTGCTGGTCGGCTGGTCGATGGGGGCCGCGGTGGGCGGGGCGTTCCTCGACCGGTCCCCGCACGCAGACCTCGTCGACGCCGTGGTCTGGGACGCGCCGCTGCTCGACTGGCGTCGCACGCTGCGCCGGCAGGCCCGCAACCGCGGTCTCCCCCCGACCCTGGCCGGGGTCGCGGCCCGGTTCACCGCACGCCGGATCGGGATCGACCTCGACCGGTTCGACCTGGTCCGGCGTCCGCCCGCGATCCGCCCCCCGACGCTCGTCCTGCACAGCGACGCCGACACCGCCGTCCCGGTCTCGCTGAGTCGGGACCTCTCCGCGACCGCCCCGGAGCACGGCTGGCCGGTCACCTACCGGGAGTTCTCCGGTACCGAGCACACCGGCAGCTGGAACGCCGATCCCGACGGCTACGAGGCCGCCGTGACCGGCTTCCTGCGGACGCTGCGCCCGTCCTGACCCGCCCGTTCCGGACGGGCCCTGCGGTCAGTGGCCGTTCGTCTGCGACCTGCCCTGACCGATCGGCTTGCCGTGGATCTGGTCCTCGGACGGCGGGGTCGTCGGGACCGGGGTCCCGGGGTCCACCTCGCGCTCGCGCTTCAGGACCGTCGCCCAGCCCCACACCGCGGCCGCGGTCAGCAGCAGGACGGCGACGATCCACGGAGCCCGGCGCACCCGCACCGGGGTCGGCTCGACGATCTCGGCCAGCGCGTGGCGGGCGTCGTGCACCGAGCCGGACACCACGTCGGACAGGTCGGACAGACGCGTCGAGACCCCTCCGGCCACGGCGTCGGTGACCGCGCCACCGGCGATCCGGCCGGCGTCGGCGAAGGTGCGTACGGCCTCGGTCGCGTCCTTGCGGGCACGGGCCCGCTTCCTCTCGGCACTCATGTTCCGGACCTGCTTCCCACGGATGCGGCTGCTTACTGGCACGATGGTAGTCGTGACGGAACCAGAGAACGCCAAGACGACGGCCGTCCTGCACACCTCCGAGGGCGACATCCGCGTCGTGCTGTTCGGCGACCACGCGCCGAAGACGGTCGCGAACTTCGTCGGCCTCGCGGAGGGCAGCAAGGACTACACGGGCCCGAACGCCAGCGGCGGAGACTCCGGGCCGTTCTACGACGGTTCGATCTTCCACCGGGTGATCAGCGGCTTCATGATCCAGGGCGGCGACCCGACCGGTACCGGTCGCGGTGGCCCGGGCTACCAGTTCGGCGACGAGTTCCACCCGGACCTCAAGTTCGACCGGCCCTACCTGCTGGCCATGGCCAACGCCGGGCCGGGCACCAACGGCTCGCAGTTCTTCATCACGGTGGGCAACACCCCGCACCTGAACCGGCGCCACACCATCTTCGGTGAGGTCGCCGACGCCGAGTCGCGGGCCGTCGTGGACGCCATCGCCCAGACCACCACCGGCCAGGCCGACCGGCCGCTGACCGACGTGGTCATCGAGAAGATCGAGATCGAGCGGTCCTGACCCCGCAGGTCTCCGACCACCGAGTGGACCGGCCGTGGTGAACGGACGACCCGACAGCAGCGGATCCGGGGCATCCGGCGAGCCCGAGGGCGGGCCGGGTTCCCCCGGCCCCGCGGGCACGCCGTACTACCCGACGCCGCCCGGCTATCCGCAGCCCCAGTGGCCGCCGCCGGGCGCGCCGGGCGGTCCGCCGTCGGGGGGTCCCGGGCCGGCGACGCCGTACGGGCAGACGCCCTACGGATCCTCGCCGTACGGATCCGGGGAGACCGGCCCGGGCGGTGGGCCCGGCGCCCCGCCCGGCACCGGCGGCGCAACGGTGTGCGTCCGGCACCCCGACCGCCCCACCGGGCTGGCCTGCTCGCGCTGCGACCGGCCCGCCTGCCCCGCCTGCCTGCAGCCGGCCCCGGTCGGTCAGCACTGTGTGGACTGCCTCGCCGAGGCCGCACGGACGACCCCGCGACGACGCACCGTCGCCGGGGCGAGCCGCACCGGGAAGCCGGTGGTCGTCCCCGGGCTGATCGTCGCGAACGTGGTGGTCTACGTGATCACCGCGGTCACGGCGGGCAGCGTGATGTCCAACTTCCTGTCGCCGCTGTTCCAGGCCGGCGGGCTCGTCCCGCTCCTGGTCGCCGACGGCGAGTACTGGCGGGTCATCACCTCGGGCTTCCTGCACATCGGCCCGCTGCACCTGGCGTTCAACATGTACGCCCTGTGGATCATCGGCCGTGAGGTCGAGACGGTCCTGGGGCGGGCCCGGTTCGTCGCCGTCTACGGCGTGTCCATGTTCGGCGGCGCGGCCGCGGTCATGCTGTTCAGCGCCCCGAACGGGGCGACCGCGGGTGCCTCCGGTGCGGTCTTCGGGCTGATGGGGGCACTGTTCGTCCTGCTGCGGCGGCTGAAGCTGCCGACCGGACAGGTCGTCGCCCTCATCGCGATCAACGCCGTGATCAGCCTCAGCATCCAGGGCATCTCGTGGCAGGGGCACCTCGGCGGGCTGGTCTTCGGCGCCGCGGTCACCGCGGCGCTGGTCCACCTCGGGACGGGATCCCCGCAGCGCAGGCGGACCCAGGTGCTGGCGGTCTCCGGGCTGACCGCACTCGCGGTGGTGCTGATCGTGGTGCGCTCCGCGGGGCTGCTCGCGGCCGCGGGCGTCTGACCCCGGCCCGCCGTCGCCCGGGGTGGGTTCCCGAGCTGTCGGCGCCGCGGTGTCGGTGGAGGCGACGGGCCGCGGGTCAGGGACCGGTCGGGCCGGCGTCGCCGGGGCGGTGTCCCGGGCGCAGGGCGGACAGGTCGTCGAACACGTCGACCGGGTCCGCGCCCAGCTCGGCCCGGCCGAGGATGACGAGCCGCTCGTGGTCCTCGACGTCGCGCAGCTCCAGCTCCAGCAGCACCGACTCGCGGCCCAGCCTGCGGGTCCGCAGCAGGCGCAGGTCGTCCACCCGGCTCCAGGGCACGTGCCGGGTCCAGGTCAGCCTGCGGACCGTCAGCCCTTCGGGACCGGCTTCCAGCCGGGGCCGGGCACGGGTCCCCGAGGCCGCGGCCAGGGCGAGACCGAGCGCCGCGACACCCGCGACGAGCGCGCCGGCCGCCTCCGCCCCGGAGACGAGCACCGCGACCGACCAGCCGGTCGCGGCGACCGCCAGCACCCAGAGTGCGACGACCGTGCCCACCGGCGTCGACCACCGAAGTCGATCACCCTGCGTGGTCATGCGACGTTGTCCACAGGCGCCATCCACATGGTGGACAACTCACATCCGTGTATTTCCGCTGGTCAACGCCACCGCATGGTCATGAGAAGGCCGATCACGATGAGTGAGAACCCGATGATGAAGTTCCAGTTCCCCAGCGCCAGCATGAACGGGATGGACGGACCCGCCAGATAGTTGATCACCAGCCAGGCGAGACCGAGGATCCACATCGCGACCATGACGGCGATGTAGGCGGGGTGCGTCGGCCCCGCGACCTTCTGCGGGGTGCGGCTGACCGGGGGAGGGGTGTAGGCCGCCTTCTTGCGGACCTTCGACTTCGGCATCTGACCTCATCGCCTGTCGGAGTCGGACACGGGTCCGGCCGGTGCGCCGGCCGGGGGCGGGACCTGCGACGGGGCGCCGTGGTCGGGGACGGGGCGACCCGGACAGATCCGCCACCACGGTAGCGCGACCGCGTCGCCGTCCGGGGCATCCCGGGGACACAGGCGTCACACGTCACGGGGACGTCGGGCGGTGCGGAGCGGGCGTCAGACCCCGGCGACCAGCCCGGCCATCTCGGCGGACAGCCGAACGACCAGGTCCTCCGGTACGTCGTGGCCGGCCTGGCGCAGCCAGTTCGCCAACATCCGGTGTCCACCCTCGGTCAGCACGGACTCCGGGTGGAACTGCACGCCGGAGATCGGGAGCTCCCGGTGCCGGACGGCCATGATCAGGCCGGTCTCGGTGTGCCCGGTCGCCTCCAGCTCCGACGGCAGACCGTCGGGCCGGATCGTCAGCGAGTGGTAGCGGGTGGCGGTGAACGGCGAGGGCAGTCCGGCGAGCACACCGGTGCCGTCGTGGAAGACCTCCGAGGTCTTGCCGTGCAACAGCTCGGGCGCCCGCTCCACGACCCCGCCCCAGGCGATGGCCAGCGCCTGGTGGCCGAGGCACACCCCCAGCAGCGGGGTGCCGAGCTCCGCGGCGCGGTGGATGACCTCGACGCTGCGACCGGCCCGTTCCGGGGTGCCCGGACCGGGGCTGAGCAGGACGGCGCCGACGTCGTCGAGCTCGTCGAGCTCGACCTCGTCGTTGCGCCGGACCACCGGGTCGGCGCCGAGCTGGGCCAGGTAATGGACCAGGTTGTAGACGAAGCTGTCGTAGTTGTCGACGACGAGGACGCGCACGGTTCCTCCCGGGAGGATGGTCAGTTGAACGGGAACCCGCTGTTGCCGCTGTTGTCCCCGTCGCTGCTGCTGCCACCGGAGTAGCGGCCCACGGTGAGGGTAACGGTCTGGCCGCTGGAGGCCTCGGACCCACCGGACGGGCTCTGCTGCAGCACGACGCCGTTCTGGGAGGAGTCCGAGACGTCGACCTGACGGATCGACGGACTCAGCCCCGCCTCCTGCAGCGTGCTGATCGCGCTGTCGACACGCTGGCCGACGACGTTGGGCACCTGGTTCTGGTTCCCACGGCTGATCTGGATGGTGATGGTCTGGTCGGGTGCGACCCGGGTCCCGGCCGACGGGTTCGTGCCGACCGCCTGGCCGGCCGAACTGCTGCTGTCGACCTCGGTCGTGGAGATCGACTGGAAACCGGCGTTCTGCAGTGTCGTCCGGGCGGCGTCGGCCGACTGGCCCGCCACGTCGGGCACGGCGACGGTCTGCTGCCTGCGACCCACCACCAGCGACACCGCGGTGTTGCCCGAGACCTGCTGGCCCGGCCCCGGGTCGGAGGTGATCACCTTGCCGACCTGGCTGGAGTCGCTGGTGTCGCGCTCGGTGCGACCGCCGACCTGCAGACCGGCCGCCCGGAGCTTGGCCTCGGCCTCGTCCGGCGACAGGCCCTCGACGCTCGGCACCGTGACCTGCGCGGGCCCGCTGCCGACGTAGACCGTCACCCGGCTGTTCTCGGGGACCTGGTTGCCGCCGCCGGGGTCGGTCCGGACGACCTTGCCGACCTGCGCGACGTCCGACGGCTGGTCCTGCTGGGAGAACAGCAGTCCGGCCTGGGTGATGGTCTGCCGGGCCTGGTCCGGGGACTGGCCGAGGACGTCGGGCACCGAGACCTGGTCCGGGCCCGAGGAGGAGAACAACTGGAAGCCGACGAAGCCGAGCAGCCCGATCACCGCGAGTGCGGCGACCCACAGGAGGGCCTTGCGGCCCCCTCCGCGACGCTCGTCGTCGCCGTAGTCGGGGTGGTGCGGCGGCATCGTGTGCCGGCCGGTGGCCGGGCCGCCCGCGTCGAGCCGACGCGTCGCCATGGCCTGGGTCGCACCGTCGTGGGCCATCATGTGCGTGCGCTCGTGCTCGCTCATGACCA
Source organism: Pseudonocardia sp. EV170527-09 (assembly GCF_008369905.1). Classification (NCBI taxonomy): domain Bacteria; kingdom Bacillati; phylum Actinomycetota; class Actinomycetes; order Pseudonocardiales; family Pseudonocardiaceae; genus Pseudonocardia; species Pseudonocardia sp. EV170527-09. The sequence goes on along the minus strand of NZ_VRMC01000004.1, from coordinate 28,793 downwards.
GCGGCGCGTGCACCGGCTCGCCGTTGCGCACGCGGATCAGGTCCGCCCGCATCTCGGCGGCCGACTGGTAGCGGTTGGCCGGGTTCTTGCTGAGCGCCTTGAGCACCACCGCGTCGAGTGCCGGGGGCACCGACGGGTTCAGCTGGGACGGGGCCCGGGGGTCCTCCCGCACGTGCTGGTAGGCCACCGCGACCGGGGTGTCCCCGGTGAACGGCGGCTCGCCGGTCAGGAGCTCGAACAGCACACAGCCGGCGGCGTAGACGTCCGACCGGGCGTCCACGGCCTCGCCGCGGGCCTGCTCGGGGGACAGGTACTGCGCCGTGCCGATGACGGCCGCGGTCTGGGTGACGTTCTGGCCCTCGCCCAGTGCACGGGCGATGCCGAAGTCCATGACCTTGACCGCGCCGACGCCGTTGATCATCACGTTCGCGGGCTTCACGTCGCGGTGGATGATGTTGTGCCGGTGCGAGAAGTCGAGCGCGGCGCAGACGTCGGCCATCACCTCGACGACCCGCTGCTGGGTCATCGGGCCGGTCGTCTTGACGATCTCGCGCAGCGTCTGCCCGTCGACGAACTCCATGACGATGTAGGGCAGCGTCCCGAACTCGGACTCGACCTCGCCGGTGTCGTACACCGCGACGATCGCCGGGTGGTTCAGCGACGCCGAGTTCTGCGCCTCGCGGCGGAAGCGGAGCTGGAACTGGGGGTCGCGGGCCAGGTCGGCCCGCAGTACCTTGACCGCCACGTCCCGGCCGAGCCGGGTGTCGAGGCCGCGGTGGACCTCGGACATGCCGCCGTAGCCGAGCGGGTCGCCCAGCTCGTAGCGCTCGGAGAGCAGTCGTGGTGTCGTCATCGGTTCAGATTCCCGTACTCATCGAGTCCGTCGGAGGCGTGCTCATCATGCCGGTCGGCGCCCACTGCCGGTCCCGTACGGGCGGCATCTGCGCCGGAGCGACCGTTCGGTGGGATCACCGGGACATCACCGGGCACCTCCGGTCGATCTTGGGCACGGGGGACGGCGAACGGCTCTGCCGGGACCGCCGGTCCCGTGGACCCGGCCGGGGGGCCGGCCGCGGTCGCCACGGTACCGGGCGCGACCCCCAGTGACCCGGGCCGCATGTCGTCGGGAGAGACACCCCTCAAGATCATCACTGCCAGCAGCACGGCGGCGAGCGTCAGGACCACGAACAGCACGGCCAGCCACGCCTTCGCCCGGCCGGACCGTTGCGGGCCCAGATCGAGCGGGCCGGACGGGTGCAGCTCGGGCATCCGATCGGCGGAGGCGCTGCGGCGCACCGGCGGACGCGTCGGCGCCGAGCGCTGCTGCCCCGGGAACCCGGGCCCGGTGGGCGGCCCGCCCGGACGACGGCCGGCGGCCGGACCGCCGGCGTGCGGCCCGGTGTGCGGCGGACGCAGCGGGGCGCCGTAGGGCGGCGAGCCGGGGGGTACCGGGACCGGCCCGGACCCCGCCGGTGTGCCGCCCGGGGTGCGCGGTCCCTGCGGCCGGCCCGGCCCGGCGCCGGGGTAGGGGCCGGTGACCGGGCGGGACACGCCCTGGTCCGGCCCGCTGCGACGGGCGCCGTCGGCGCCGGGGTCGCCGGTGCGCGGGCCGCGGTCGGCGGTGTCGGGACCGCCGGCGGACGGGCCGTCGCCGGTCCCCGGTCCGCTCTCCTGCAGGGAGTGGCGCGAGCCGCCGCTGCCGTCGTCGCCGCGGAAGTCGGGCGCGTACCCGCCGGGGGCGGGGATGCCGGGCGGCGGCGGCCGGTGCCCACGCCGGACCGCGGCGACGGCGTCGGCGAACTCGGCGCCGTCGGTGTAGCGCTGTTCGGGATCCTTGACCAGCACCGAGGAGATCAGCTCGCGGACCCGCTCGGGGATCTCGTCCGGGAGCGGCGGCGGGTCGTCGCGGACCTGCATCATCGCCACCGCGACGGCACTCTCGGCGCGGAACGGCCGGACGCCGGCCAGGCACTCGTAGCCGACGATGCCCAGGGAGTACACGTCGCCGGACGGCCCGGCCTCCTCGCCGGAGGCCTGCTCCGGTGCGATGTAGTGGGCGGTGCCCATCACCATCCCGGAGCGGGTCACCGGGACGGCGTCGGCGGCCTTGGCGATGCCGAAGTCGGTCAGCTTCACGACGCCGTCGGTGCGCAGCAGGATGTTGCCGGGCTTGACGTCGCGGTGGACGAACCCGCGCTCGTGCGCGGCGAACAGTGCTCGGCCCGCCTGCTCGAGGATGTCGAGCGCCTCGTCGGCGGGGATGGGCCCGCGCCCGATCCGCGACGACAGCGGTTCGCCCCGGACGAGCTCCATCACCAGGTAGGCGGTGCGCCCGCCGCCGGTGGGGCTGTCGTCCTCGCCGTAGTCGTGCACGGCGGCGATCCCGGCGTGGTCCAGCGAGGCGACGGTACGGGCCTCGATGCGGAACCGGTGCAGGAACTCGGGGTCGTCGGAGAGCTCCGCCTTGAGGACCTTCACCGCGACGCTGCGCCCGAGTCGGGTGTCGGAGGCCTCCCAGACCTCACCCATCCCGCCGACCGCGATCCGCCGGTCCAGCTGGTAGCGCTCGGAGATCAGCTGCCCGGCCGACAGGGCGCTCACGGGACCGCCGGGGACCTGCGCCGGGCCGGGTCCCGCGGGCTCACTGGGCGTCCCGCAGCGCCTCGGCGATCACGGCCCGCCCGATCGGGGCCGCGACCGAGCCACCGGTCGCCTCCAGCGCCCGGTCGCCGCCGTTCTCGACGAGCACCGCCACCGCGACCTTGGGGTTGTCCGCCGGGGCGAACGCCACGTACCAGGCGTGCGGCGGGGTGTTCTTCGGGTCGGTGCCGTGCTCGGCGGTACCGGTCTTCGACGCGATCTGGACGCCGGTGATCTTGCCGCCGCCCGATGTCCGGTCCTCCGAGCCGATCATCAGGTCGGTCATGGTGCGGGCCACGTCGGCCGGCATCGACCGCGACATCCGGTCCGGCTCGGTGGTGTCGACGACGTCCAGGGTCTGGCTCTGGATCTCCTTGACCAGGTGCGGGGCCATCGTCTGGCCACCGTTGGCGATCGAGGCGCCGATCATCGCCAGCTGCATCGGGGTCAGCCTGACGTCGCGCTGCCCGATCGCGGACTGCTGGGTGGAGGGGGTGTCGGACATCGGGCCGACCTGCGACGCGGTGACGGGCATCGGGATCTGCAGGTCGGTGCGGCCGATGCCGAACGCCTCGGCCTGGGCACGGAGCTTGTCCGCGCCGAGCTCGCCTCCGAGCTGGGCGAACGCGGTGTTGCAGGAGCGCGCCAGCGCCTCGCGCAGCGACGCCGTCGCCCCGCTGCCGCAGGCCGAGCCGTTGTAGTTCTCCAGGGTCGTCGTGGAGTCGGCCAGCTGGATGCTGCGGGCGGCCGTGAGCTGGCTGTCCGGGGTGTAGCCGTTCTGCAGGGCGGCCGCGGTGGTGACGAGCTTGAACGTCGAGCCGGGCGGCTCGATCTCGTTGATCGCCCGGTTGGTTCTCGGGTCCGGGTCCTCGGCGCCGTAGCGCTGCCAGGCCCGCTGCTGCTCGGCGGGGTCGGGCGAGGCCAGCGTGTTCGGGTCGAACGACGGCGTCGAGGCCATCGCCAGGATCTCGCCGGTCTGCGGCACCAGCGCGACGACGGCGCCGGTGTACCCGCGGGAGGCCAGCCCGTCGTAGGCGGCGCGCTGCACCTCGGGGTCGATGGTGGTCACCACGTTGCCGCCCGCCGGGTCCCGGCCGGTGATGAGGTCCGACAGCCTGCGCACGAACAGCCGGTCGTCGGTGCCGTTGAGCACCTCGTCGGCGGACCGCTCGAGCGCGGTCTTGCCGTACACGGTCGACAGGAACCCGGTGACCGGCGCGAACATCTCGCCCTGCGGGTACTGGCGCGCGAAGCGCAGCCGGCCGTTCCCCTCGACGCTCTGCGCGAGGACCTGCCCGCCCGCGACGATCTGCCCGCGCTGACGCGAGTACTCGTCGATCTGCGAGCGCTGGTTGCGGGGGTCGTCCCGGTACTGGCCGGCCATGACGACCTGCACGTAGGTGATGTTGCCGAGCAGGACCACGATCATCACCATCACGGCGAGGGCCACGCGGCGGACCGGGCGGTTCACGTCTCGCTCCTCTGGGCGGCGTTGGCGGCGTTGGCGGCACCGTCGGCGCGGTTGTCGTCACGGGTGTCGGACCGGCCCGCACCGGGACGCTGGACGAGCTCGGTGCTGGCCTCGGCGATCGGCGCCCGCGGCTTCGCGGGCCGGACGGGCAGCGGTGCCCTGGCCACGTGCGAGATCCGCAGCAGGATCGCCACCAGCACGTAGTTCGCCAGCAGCGACGAGCCACCGTAGGACAGGAACGGCAGCGTCAGACCGGTCAGCGGGATCAGCTTCGTCACTCCGCCGATGACGACGAAGATCTGCAGCGCGACCGAGAACGACAGCCCGGTCGCGAGCAGCTTCCCGTAGGAGTCGCGCACGGCCAGTGCCGAGCGCAGCCCACGGGTGATGAGCACCAGGTAGACCAGCATGATCGCGGCCAGCCCGATCAGCCCGAGCTCCTCGCCGAGCGAGGAGAAGATGAAGTCGGACTCGGCGAAGGGCACGATGTCCGGCCGGCCGGCACCCAGCCCGGTCCCGCCGACGCCGCCGGTGCCGAGCCCGAACAGCGCCTGCGCGAGCTGGTAGCCACCGCCGCTGAAGTCGGCGAACGGGTCCAGCCAGATCCGCACGCGGGTCTGGACGTGGCCGAACAGGTTGTAGGCGACGACGGCACCGCCGGAGAACGCCAGCAGTCCGATCACCATCCACGACACGCGTTCGGTCGCGGTGTAGAGCAGCACCAGCACCAGGCCGAAGATCAGCAGCGAGCTGCCGAGGTCGCGCTGCAGCACGAGCACGCCGACCGACAGCCCCCAGGCGACGAGCAGCGGCGCCAGGTCACGGGCACGGGGCAGCTCCATGCCCAGGAAGCGACGGCCCGCAGTGGAGAGCAGGTTGCGCTTCTGGACCAGGTAGGCCGCGAAGAAGATGATCAGCAGGATCTTGGAGAACTCGCCGGGCTGGATGCCGGGGCCGCCCGGGATGCGGATCCACAGCTTGGCGCCGTTGACCTCGGAGATCGACGACGGCAGGAGTGCCGGGATCGCCAGGAAGACCAGTCCGACGAAGCCCGCGGTGTAGCCGTAGCGGGCCAGGGTGCGGTGGTCCCGGACGAAGAACAGCACCAGCGCGAACAACGCCAGGCCGGCGACGGTCCAGGTGATCTGGGCGCTGATCAGCCCACTCGGCACCGGGCTCCCGGTGGCCTCGGCGCGGGCGGCCTTCGCCAGGTCGAGCCGGTGGATCATCACCAGGCCGATGCCGTTGAGCAGCGCGACCGACGGCAGGATCAGCGGATCGGCGTAGGGCGCCAGGAAACGCACCGCCACGTGCGCCCCCGCGAACAGCACGAGGTACGCCAGGCCCACCCACAGCAGGTCGGTCGTGAGCGACTGCTCCTGGTTCGCCTCGACCAGGACCAGTGCGCCGGTGGTGAGGACGGCGGCCAGCCCCAGCATCAACAGCTCGATGCCGCGGCCGGTGGGCGTGGTCGGCTCCGTGGCGGAGCTGCCCGTGGCCATCAGCCGTCGAGCCGGCAGTTCCGGCCCGGTTCCGGGGTCGCGGTCGGCAGCGGGGTCGTGGTCACCGGCGGGGCGCCGGGCACCTGGACGACCGGGGGCGGCTGCGGCGGGTTCAGCGTCGAGCAGAGCGGGAGCATGCGATCCCGGAGCCGGTCGACGGTCTGCCGGGCACCGGTCTCGCCGTCGTCGGAGACGATGCCGTCGGTGACCTGGCTGCGGACCGCCTGCGGCAGGTCGTCGAGGCCGATGTCGGTGGACTCGACCACCCGCTGCAACGGGACCCCGAGCACGTTGCCGCGCACGCCCTGGTAGATCGCGACCTGGTTCTGGTCGACGGCGACGTAGTACTGCTGCAGCACCAGGGCCCGGGCGACGAACACGCCCGCCACCAGTACCACGAGCACGCCCAGCAGGGCGAGCGCCGGACGCAGGCCGCGCCGGCGTCGCGGCTGCTCCGCGGCGGCGGGCTCCAGGCGCACCGGCTCGGTGCGGGGCAGCGTGGTGGCGGCGGCGCGTTGCGCCGAGGAGTGCGGGGTCCGCTCGTCGTGGCGGTAGTCGCCGTCGCCTGCGCGCGGGTTGCGGCCGGCGGAGCCCCCGATGATCGGGGCGTCGTCGGCGTAGTCGACGTCCACCACGTCGGCGACGATGCAGGTGATGTTGTCCGGTCCACCGCCGCGCAGCGCCAGCTCGATCAGGCGGTCGGCGCACTCGCGCGGGTCGGCGTAGTCGGTCAGCGTGTCGTGCAGCGTCTCGTCGCTGACCGGGCCGGACAGGCCGTCGGAGCACAGCAGGAAGCGGTCACCGGCGCGGGCCTCGCGGATGGACAGCGACGGATCGACGTCCTGCCCGGTGATGGCGCGCAGCAGCAGCGACCGCTGCGGGTGCGTGTGCGCCTCCTCCTCGGTGATCCGGCCCTCGTCGATCAGCGACTGGACGAACGTGTCGTCCTTGGTGATCTGGGAGAACTCGCCGTCACGCAGGAGGTAGCAGCGTGAGTCGCCGACGTGGACCATGCCCAGGCGCGAGCCCGCGAACAGGATCGCGGTCAGCGTGGTGCCCATGCCCTCGAGGTCGGGGGCCTCGGCGACGTGGCGGGAGATCGCCTCGTTGCCGTCGTGGGTCGCGTCCCGCAGCTCGGCGAGCAGGTCGTCGCCGGGCACGTCGTCGTCGAGCGGGGCCAGTGCGGAGATCACCAGGGACGAGGCGACCTCGCCCGCAGCGTGGCCGCCCATGCCGTCGGCGAGGGCGAGCAGGCGGGGGCCCGCGTAGACGGCGTCCTGGTTGTTCTGCCGGACCAGTCCGCGGTCACTGCGGGCCGAGTAGCGCAGCACCAGTGTCACGGGGCGGCTCCGGCTTCGGTCGGGGCACGTCGGTCGGATCCCGCGCCGCGGGACCGGTCGGACGGCCGCGGCACCGGGGGAGCGGTCGGTCGCGTCGGGCTCACGGTCGGTACCTCATGGTCGGTCCGTGTCCGTCACGATCGCAGCTCGATCACCGTCTTGCCGATGCGGACCGGTGTCCCCAGCGGGACCCGGGTGGGCCCGGTGACCTTATTACGTTCCAGATAGGTGCCGTTCGTCGACCCGAGATCCTCGACGTACCAGTCGTCACCCTGCTGCGAGATGCGCGCGTGCCGGGTGGAGGCGTAGTCGTCGTCGAGCTTGAGGGTCGAGTCGTCGGCGCGGCCGATCAGGATCGGCCGGGAGTCGAGCGTGATGCGGCTGCCGGCCAGCGGACCCTGGGTGACGAGCAGCTGGCGGGCCACCTTGCCGCGGCCACCGCCGCGGACCCGGGTGGCCCGGCCCCCGCCGGCGCGGCCGGGTGCGGCCGCCCGGAGACCGGACGCCGCGTAGAGGTCGGAGCGGACGACCTGGAGCGCGAGTAGGACGAACAGCCACAGGAGGGCCAGGAAGCCGCCCCGGGTCAGTTGCAGTACCAGTTCCGGCACGTCGTCCTACTCGCCCTTCTCGTGTTTCTGCGCGTTCCGCCCGCCCGGTGGATCACCGGGCGGGCGGAACGCACCGCTGTCGCTGCGCGGGTTCCGCTCCGCGGGTGGCTCAGCCCTGGGTGCGGAACACCAGGCTGGAGTGACCCACGCGGATCACGTCGCCGTCGGTCAGCTGGCAGGACTGCACAGGAGAGTTGTTCACCGTGGTGCCGTTGGTCGAGCCCAGGTCGTTCAGGGTCGCGACCTGGCCGTCCCAGGTGACCTCCAGGTGCCGGCGGGACACGCCGGTGTCCGGGAGCCGGAACTGGGAGTCCTGACCGCGGCCGATGACGTGGGTGCCCTCGGCCAGCTGGTAGTTGCGGTTCGAGCCGTCGTCCAGGATCAGCATCGCGGTCAGCTGCGCGGGAGCGCCCCAGCCGCCCTGGCCGCCGTAACCCTGGCCGTCGTAGCCCTGGTCGTAGCCCTGCTGCGGGTAGCCGGGCTGGGCGTAGCCCTGCTGCTGGCCGTAGCCGCCGTCGTAGCCCTGGTCGTAGCCACCCTGCTGCGGATAGCCGGGCTGCGCGTAGCCCTGCGGCTGACCGTAGCCACCCTGCTGGGGCTGGCCGTAGCCGTCGTAACCCTGCTCGTAGCCCTGCTGGGGGTAGCCGCCCTGCTGGGGCTGGCCGTAGCCCTGCTGGCCGTACTGGTCGTACCCGCCCTGCTGGGGCTGGCCGTAGCCCTGCTGGGGGTAGCCCCCCTGCTGCTGCCCGTACTGGTCGTAGCCGGGCTGCTGCTGGTCGTACCCGGGCTGCTGGCCGTAGCCCTGCTGGGGCTGCCCGTACTGGTCGTACCCGCCCTGCTGCTGCTGGCCGTAGCCGCCCTGCTGCTCCTGGTCGTACCGCTGAGGAGCGTAGGTCTGCTGGCCGTACCCGCCGGGTGCGCCCCGGTCGTATCCGTACTGCCCGTTCTCCTCGGGGTGGCCCGGTTGCTGGCTCATGGGTGCTTCTCCTGCGGTGCGTGCTCGGTTGGCGGCCCGACGGGAAGCGTCGGGGTCGACAGCGGAGCGGGTGCGGAATTGTCCCGTGTGCAGCGCCTCGGAGCGCTCCAGAAAGACTACGACCTCACCGTAGGTGTCCCAGCCCTGGTCGGTGAGTTCTTTCGCCACGTGCGACGAGAGGGATCGGACGACCCCGTCCTCGTCGCCCGCCATCCGGTCGAGATCGCTGGGGCTGAGCAGAACGGTGTACCGGTTGGGCGCCAGCTGGCGACCTCCGGCGAGCTGCTCGACGTTGTCCTCGGCTTCCCTCAGCAGTGCCTGCGCGACTTCCTGTGGGACGACACTGCCTCCGAAGACCCGCGCGAAGGCGTCGCCCACGAACCCCTGAAGTCGGCGCTCGAAGCGGTCCACGCGGCCCAAAAGATCTCCTCCATCCGCATCGGCGTGTCGGTGATGTGCGACCGATCGTATCTGTGTTATCCGCCGGGCCCGGCGGGGCCCGGCACGAGCGGGTGATCGGCCCCGCCGTGCCACCGGCGTGCTCTCCTCCGATGTACCCGGCCCGGCGCCGCCGCGCATCCCGTGTCCCGCCCGTCGCGACCCCCTGCGGCCGGTGATCGACGTGCAGGGGACCCCCCTGCGAACGACCGCCGAGCAGGGTGCTAACTTTCTCGTGTCGCTCGGGCGAGTGGCGGAATGGCAGACGCGCACGGTTCAGGTCCGTGTGTCCGAAAGGACGTGAGGGTTCAACTCCCTCCTCGCCCACCACCTCCCCTCATCGGGGATTCTCCCTCTCCGGCGGTCACCATCGCCATCGCGAGATCGGTTCCGGGTGTCACCCGTTCCGGTCTCGCTTTTCTCCTTTCCGGGTTCCGGCCACGCTCCGTGCCCGGACGCTGTGCGCCGATCAGGCGTCCCGCAGCGCCGGGCGGTCGGGATGGTCGGCCATCACGAGGACATCGGCGGACGAACCGGGGTCGCCCTCGCTCTCGTAGCGGGTGTACGCGACGGCCGTCCACGCGTCCTCGGGGGCCAGCAGGCGCCGCAGCGCCGCCCCGCCGACGCGCAGGTGCACGGTCAGCTCGGCCGCCAGGCCCCGGCCCAGCAGCCGCCCGCCGGCGAGCAGCACCACCCCGTCCGGCCCGAGCGGCACCGGCTCGTCGCGGTAGGCACGGTCGCGCACCGTGTCGCGCAGCCGGGGCAGCACCAGGCCGCTGCCCTCGGGTTCCATCGGGGCGAGGACCTCGCGGCGCAGCGCGGGCTCGTCGAGCCAGCCGTCGAGGAACATGTCCGGGTCGGTGCGGCCGAGCTCCAGGCGGACCGAGGCCGGGCGCAGGAAGTCGTCGGCGTCCACCGCCAGGGCGGGGCGGCCGCCGGCGCGCAACCGCTCCGCCACCGCCCCGGCCAGCTCCAGCGGGGCCGCGGGCGGGGCGCCGTCGACGAGCACGCGCACCCGTCCGGGCAGCTCCGCGGCGCGCCCGGCCAGGTGCGCCGCGAGTCCCGCCCGGTCGACGGGCCGGAACGCCCCTGCCATGTCGTCCTCCTGGTCCTGGCGTGCCCTCGGTCCCGCAGCGACACTAGGCGGATGGTCGGCGACGGCGCGGGAGCGGTGCTGCGCCGAGCGCTGCGGGTCCTCGAGGCGGTCGCCGAGGCGGGGGACGGGGTCAGCGCCAAGGCCCTCGCCCGCCGGCTGGAGCTGCCGTTGCCGACGACCTACCGGCTGCTCGGGACGCTGGTCGAGGAGGGCTACCTGGTCCGCCTGCACGCCGAGCGCGGGTACGGGCTGGGCTATCGCGTCGTCGGGCTCTACCGGGGGATGACCGACCCGATCGTGCCGCCCGCCCCGGCCCGTGAGGTGCTCGCCGAGCTGCACACAACGGCCCGCGCGGCGGTGGTGCTGGCCGTGCTGCGGTCCGACGACGTCGTCGTCGCCCACACCGAGACCTGCGCGGCGCACCCCGGACCGGGCGCGGTGACCGGGGAGCGGCTGCCCGCGCACGCGACGGCACCGGGCAAGGTCCTGCTCGCCGGGCTCGACGGCGGCCGGCTGGCCGACGTCCTCGGTGTCGGGCACGGTCCGCTGGCGCCGCTGACCCCGCACACGCTCACCGACCGGCGGTTGCTCGACCGCGACCTGCTGAGGGTCCGTTCGGCGGGGGTCGCGGTGGAGGTGGAGGAGCACGCCCGCGGCCGGGCGGGGCTCGCGGTGGCGGTGCCGCACCCGGGCGGCCGGGCCGCGCTGTCGGTCGTCGTCAGCCGGGCGGACTTCACCGGGCGCCGCTGGGAGCTCGAACGCGCGGTGCGCGAGGCCGCGGTGCCGCTGACCCGGCACCTGTCCGCCGCGCCGGGGGTCGCCGCGTCCGGCTGAGTCGACCAGGGTGGCCCGATGGCCGGCGGGGTGCGATGGACCTTCCATCATCCGGAAGTGATGTCGGCGGACATGCGGACACGGCGATACGTTCGCCGGATGCCGGAGAAGACAGTGGAGTCGCTCGTCCGCACCGTCCCGCCCTTCCGGGCCGACCACGTCGGCTCACTGCTGCGGCCGCCCGCCCTGCTCGCCGCCCGGGAGCGGCACGCCGCGGGTGAGCTCGACGCCGCGGGCCTGCGTGCGGCCGAGGACGCGGCGATCACCGACGTCGTCGCGCTGCAGGAGTCGGTCGGCCTGCGGTCGGCCACCGACGGCGAGTTCCGCCGCACCTCGTGGCACATGGACTTCATCTACGCCCTCGGCGGCGTCACGAAGACCTCCGGCCGGGTCGAGGTCGCCATGCGCAACGCGGCGGGCCAGAACAACTTCACCTCCGCCGGGATGACGGTCGACGGCCGGGTGCACCTCGACGAACCCGTCTTCGCCTCGGCGTTCGACTACCTCGCCACGCAGGTCACCACCGCGACCCCGAAGCTGACGATCCCCTCGCCGAGCATGGTCTACGCCCGCGGCGGCCGGGCTGTCATCTCCACCGACGTCTACCCCGACATCGAGGAGTTCTGGTCCGACCTGTCCGGTGCCTACGCCGACCAGCTCCGGGCGATGTACGACCGCGGCTGCCGCTACCTGCAGCTCGACGACACCGCGCTGGCCTACCTGAACGACCCGGCGCACCGTGAGCAGCTCGCCGCGAAGGGCGACGACCCGGACACCCAGCACCTGCGCTACATCCGCCAGATCAACGCCGCCATCGCCGACCGGCCGTCGGACATGTACGTCACCACCCACATGTGCCGCGGCAACTACCGGTCCTCGTGGGCCGCGGAGGGCGGCTACGACCACGTCGCCGAGGCGCTGTTCGGCACCCTCGGCGTCGACGGCTTCTTCTGCGAGTTCGACGACGAGCGCTCCGGTGGTTTCGCCCCGCTGCGGTTCGTCCCGAAGGGCAAGCAGGTGGTGCTCGGGCTGGTCACGACCAAGTCCGGGGCGTTGGAGGACCCGGACGCGGTCAAGCGCCGGATCGACGAGGCGGCGCGGTACGTGCCGCTGGACCAGCTGTGTCTGTCGCCGCAGTGCGGGTTCTCCTCCACCGTCGAGGGCAACGAGCTGACCGTCGACGACCAGAAGCGCAAGCTGGAGCTGATCGTCTCGGTCGCCGAGGACGTCTGGGGACGCTGAGGGCCATACTCGCCCGGTGGCCTACGACGAGGGTCTCGCCGCCCGCCTCCGCGCCCTGCTCGGGGGGCGGTCGGTGACCGAGAAGAGGATGTTCGGCGGGCACGCCTTCCTGCTCGACGGACATCTGACCGTGGCCGCGAGCGGGCGGGGCGGCCTGCTCGTGCGGGTGGCCGCGGACCGCTCCGCGGAGCTGCTGGAGCGCCCGCGGACCGCACGCATGGTGATGGGCGGGCGCGAGATGGCCGGCTGGCTGTGGGTCACCGGCGAGCCCGACGTCGACGACCTCGACGGCCCGGAGCTCGCCGGCTGGGTCGCCGAGGCGGTCGCGGTCGTGGAGACCCTGCCGCCGAAGCGCGTCCGACCGAAGCGCGTCCGACCGAAGCGCGTCCGACCGGAGCGTAGAGCCGCGGGGAGACCCCCACCGGGGCGCCGGCAGGGCTAGCGTCCGTGGGGTGAGCACCGCTGCCGCGTCCCCGCTGTCCGACCGTGTCCTGGCGGGAACGGGGCCGGGCTCGCGGCTGCTCGACGTCGGCTGCGGGGCCGGACGGCTGCTCGGCGACGCGGCGGCGGCCGGGCTGGCCGTCACCGGCGTCGACACCGAACCCCGCGCGCTCGCCGTCGCGGAGCGGACCGTTCCCGGGGCGACCCTGCAGGTCGCCGACGCCCACGAGCTGCCCTTCGCCGAGGACGCGTTCGACCTGGTCGCGCTGGTGCAGGTGCTGGAGCACCTCACGAACCCGGTGCTCGCGCTGCGTGAGGCGGGCCGGGTGTGCGCGCCGGGTGGTGCGGTGCGGGCCACGGTCTGGGGCACCCCCGACGAGTGCGACGCCGCGGTCATCGGGGCTGCGCTCGCCCCGCTCACCGGGGCCGCGCCCCCGCCGCCGCAGAACAACCCCGGACCGGACCGCATCGGCGTCGGCGCGCCCCCGCTGACCGACCCCGCCCGGCTGGAACGGCTGGCCGGCCTGGCCGGGCTGGCGGTCCGGGAGATCGCCGTCGTGCGGGTCCCGGTGGTGCACGACGACGCCGACGACCTCGTCGCAGGCGTGCTCGCGTCCGGTCCGGGGCGGCACGCGGCGCGTCACGCCGGCCCCGCCGCCGTCCGCGCGGCCCTGCTCGACGCCCTGGCCCCGTTCACGTACGGCGCGGGCTACCGCCTCGCCGACACCGTCCGCGTCCTGGACGCCGGCCCGCCCGCGCGCTGATCCACGGCTCGCGCGCCGATCCGCGGTTCGCGCGTGCCGTGACGCGCGCGGACTGGGGCAACGCGCGCGGACTCCGGATCAGCGCGCGGACTCGGGGCATGCACACGTCCGGGCCGCGTCCCTCGGTGAGGGGCGCGGCCCGGAGGTGTCGTGCGGTGGTCAGCGGCCGGCGGTCGCCGCCGTCCGGCCGGTCTCGTAGCGGATCTTCAGCAGGCCCTTGCAGTACTCGCCGTTGGTCTCGATCCCGACCCGTTGCAACCGTGCGCGGCGCAGGTGCAGCGGGACCTGCTCGACGGTCACCGCGGTGCCGTCGGAGTGGATCAGCAGCGGTGCGTCGTCGCCGGCGGGCAGGCCGATCGTCCGCCGGCGGGTCCGCATCCGGGTCAGCTCCTCGGTGTCGGCCTCGGTCCCTGCCAGCTCGCCGAGCGTCAGCCCGGCCAGCTCGTCGGGACCCCGGCCGGCGTCGACGAGCGGGCGGGCCACCCGGTCCTGGCCGGCCAGCGCGGCCTTGGCCAGGAACGTGTGCCGCAGCTCGTCCAGCTCGGCCGCGGCCTCCCCGTTGATCGAGCCCTCGAAGGACTTGACGAACCCGGCGTGCGCCGCGACCCCACCGTTGATCTCGTCGGAGGCGTGGTGGTCGGCCAGCGTCACCTCCGCCCTCGTCACTCCCGGTACCGCGGTCACCGCGTCGTAGGCGTCGGCGACCATCAGGAACGAGAAGTTCGGAGCGCAGAAGAACGTCGGCAGCCGGAGCCCGACGGTGACCTCACCGGCGGGCGAGACGGTCCACGACTCGACGAAGTCGAGCTCGGTGATCGGCTCGTCCAGCTCCGGGTCGAGCACCGTCCCCAGCGCGGACCACACGGCCTGCCGGAGCGGGCTCTCAGCAGGCCGCGGGGTCACGCCTGCGCCCCCGCCGTGTTGTCGACGAGCTCCTCGCCCGGTGCCATGGGCTCGTCGGCGGTGGTGTCGGGCAGCCGGCAGTCGGCCGGCACCTCGATGTCGTAGAGCTTCGCCGCGTTGAGGCCGAGGATCTTCTTCTTCGACGCGGTGGTGAGGCGCGGGTAGTCGGCGAACTGGTCGTCGTCGGGGATCTGCCAGTCGACCAGGCCCTCGACCTGCCACTTCGGCGTCCAGATGTTGTAGTCGCTGCCGAAGGTCATCTTGTCCTCGCCGACCCAGAACAGCAGCTCGCCCATCACCTTGGCGAAGAACTTCGGACGGGCGTGCATCAGGCCGCCGACGACGACCGACAGGCCGGCGTAGACGTTGGGCTCCTGCACCGCCATGAAGCAGAAGTCCTCGATGCGCGGCAGGCCGACGTGCTCGACGATGAAGTTCAGACCCTGGAAGTCGGTGGCCGCGTGGTCGACGTCGGCGACGTCGAACGCGTCCTTGTCCAGCGGCCAGATCGTCGGGCCCTTGTGGACGTGGATGTTCTTGATGCCCAGCTCCTGGGCCCGCTCCAGGAAGCGGTAGCACTCCGGGTCGGTGAGCTTGTAGCCGCGGGAGCTGCCGTTCCACTCCGCGGTGTAGAGCTTCACGCCCTTGTGCTGGTACTTCGCGCAGTCCGCCTCGAACTCCTTCATGCCCTCGTCGCCGTCACGCGGGTCGAAGCGCCCGTTGACGATGATCCGGTCGCCCCACTTCTCCAGCAGCGCCGCGTTCTGGTCGGCGGTGTTGAAGCCGTTCTTGTACCACTCCTTGAGGTACGTCGACTGGAAGATCGAGTGGTCGACGTGGCCCTCGATGAAGACGTCGCGCTCGAAGTCGTCCTGCGAGACCTTGAGGTAGTGCTCCCAGTCCCAGTGGGTCTCGGGCGGGCCGAGCTGGTGGTAGCCGTAGAAGCAGTCGATCCAGCCCTTGGCGTACTGCTCGCGACCCTCGACCCAGTTCTCCCGGGAGGCGTCCCAGAAGTGGCTGTGGGAGTCGACGATGAAGTACTTCTCGCCGTCCTTCTCGTACATGTGGTTCCTCCTGCGTCAGCAGCTCTGCTGATCGGTGGTGGGTCAGGGAAAGAACGTTCGTCTTGTACGTACGTATGACTGGCCAGGTCAGGGGACGAGGATCGCCCGGCCGCGGACCTTGCCCGCGTCCAGGTCGTGCAGCGCCTCCAGTGCCTGGTCGAGCTTGTACTGGACGGTGTGCAGCGTGACCTTCCCGGCCTGGGCCAGGACCATGAGCTCGGCCAGGTCGTTGTAGGTGCCGACGATGTTGCCGATGACGTTCTTCTCGCCGGCGACGAAGTCCAGCGTGGGGGCGGACAGGGTGCCGCCGTAGCCGAGGACGAAGTTGTAGCCGGCCGGGCCGGTCATCGCCCAGGCGTCGTTCTCCGCACCCTGCTCGGCGACGAAGTCGAAGACCACCGTGGCGCCGCCACCGGTGAGCTCCTGGACTGCCTCGACCTGGTTGCCGTCGGCGACGACCGTCTCCTCGGCGCCGATCTGCTTCGCCAGCTCCAGCGCGTCCGGGTTCCGGTCCACGACGATGATCGTGGTGGCGGTGAGCGCGGCGAGGGCCTGGATGCCGATGTGGCCCAGCCCGCCCGCACCCTGCACGACCGCGGTGGTGCCCGGGTACAGGAACGGGACCGCCTTGCGGACCGCGTGGTAGGCGGTGATGCCCGCGTCGGCGAGCGCGGCGACGTCGGCCGGGTTGGTGTCCGGGTTCAGCTTCACGCAGGACCGCGCGGTGGTGCGCAGGTACTCGGCCATGCCGCCGTCGTTGTTCGACAGGCCGGGGAAGAACGCGTCCCCGGTGCACTGCATGTCGCGCCCGTAGCGGCACATGGTGCACAGTCCGCACGACGGCTGCGGGTGCAGGATGACGGTGTCGCCGACCCTGACGTTGGTGACGCCGTCGCCGACCGCGTGCACCCAGCCCGCGTTCTCGTGGCCGATCACGTAGGGCAGGTCGGGGTTCTGGATGTCGGCCCAGTCCCCGTCGATGATGTGGAGGTCGGTGCGGCACACGCCGGCACCGCCGATCTTGACGATGACGTCGAGCGGACCCTGGATCGTCGGTTCCTCGATCTCGTCGATCTGGGGGTCCTGCTTGTACGCGTGCACCCGCACGGCCTTCACTGGCGGTACCTCCGAGCCTCGGACGCGCGGCGTTGCGCATCGTGGTGGTGGGACTAGGTGTGCCTGCTGTCACATCGATCTCAACCCCGTTGTGCACGACGGACAAGGGGGTTCGTTCTCGCACGGCGAGAACCGTGAGGAAACGGACGTCGCTTTCCCTGGAGGTTACCGACGAGTAGGGTCGGCTCATGGCTGATGACGCGAGCTGGGTCGCCGGTGCGATGACGCAGGCGGTGCCGTGGGTGACCACCGCCGGGATCACCTTCGGGGCGATCACCACCGACCGGGTCGAGGCGTTCCTCCCCGACCGCTCCGACCAGCACAACCACGTCGGCGGGCCGCACGCCGCGGTGATGTTCGGACTGGGCGAGACCGCCTCCGGCGCGGTCGGCCTGGCCGCGTTCGCCTCGGCCGGGGACCGCGCGGTACCGCTGGTCGTGCGTTCGGAGATCCGCTACCTCAAGCTCGCCAAGGGCGATCTGCGGGCCGAGGCCGTGCTGACCCGCCCGGCCGGTGAGGTGCTCGCCGAGCTCGACGCCGGGATCCGCCCGGAGTTCGCCGTCGACGTCACCATCACCGACGCCCAGGGTGTGCAGACCGGTGCCATGACGATCGTCTGGACGCTCAAGCCGAACAGGCGGTGAGCGTCCGTCCGGCCTAGCGTGGCCCGCATGGACGTGGTCATCGCCGGAGGACACGGACAGATCGCGCTGCGACTGTCCACCCTGCTCGCCGGGCAGGGGCACACGGTGCGCTCGATCGTGCGCAACCCCGACCACACCGACGAGGTGGCGGCCACCGGGGCGAGCCCGGTCGTGGCGGACCTGGAGACGGTCTCCGCCGCGGACCTCGCGGGGCACCTGACCGGTGCCGACGCCGTCGTCTTCGCGGCGGGGGCCGGGCCGAACAGCGGTGTCGAGCGCAAGGAGACCGTGGGCCGCGACGGGGCCACCCTGCTCGCCGACGCGGCCGCCGGGGCGGGCGTCCGCCGCTATCTGCTGATCTCCTCGTCCGGGGTGGACACCGAGCCCGACCCCGAGCGCGGCGAGGTCTGGGCCGCCTACATCCGGGCGAAGAAGGCCGCCGAGGACGCGATCCGCGCCGACGGGCGCCTCGACGCGACGATCCTGCGCCCCGGGAGGCTCACGAACGACCCGGGCACCGGGCGGGTCACCCTCGCCCCGCCGCCGGTGGAGTACGGCGAGGTGACCCGCGACGACTCCGCCGCGGCCGTCGCCGCGCTGCTCGCCGCACCGTGGACGGCGGGGCTCACCCTGGAGCTGCGCGGCGGCGACACCGAACTCGTCGACGCCGTCACCGCTCTGGGGTGACATGAGACCTGCCTCCTGCGGGAAGGTCGGTGCATGAGCGAGCACAGCTACGACGTCGTCGTGATCGGAGCGGGCCCGGTCGGTGAGAACGCCGCGGGCTACGCGGTGGACGCCGGCCTGTCCGCCGCGCTGGTGGAGGCCGAGCTGGTCGGCGGGGAGTGCTCCTACTGGGCCTGCATCCCGTCGAAGGCGCTGCTGCGCACCCCGCAGGCCGTCGCCGACGCCCGGCGGCTGCCCGGGGTGCGGGCCGAGTTCGACCCGGCGAAGGTCCTCGAACGCCGTACGAGTTTCACCTCCGACTGGGACGACAGCGGCCAGGTGCAGTGGGCCGAGGGTGCCGGGGTCACCGTGCTGCGTGGCCGGGGGCGGCTGGCCGGGACCAGGCGCGTCGTCGTGACCGCGGCCGACGGCACCGAGACCGAGGTGACCGCGCGCCACGCCGTCGTCGTCGCGACCGGCAGCGTGCCGGTCGTCCCGGACGTCGCGGGGCTGGACACGGTCGAGTACTGGGGCTCGCGCGAGGCGACCTCGGTGAAGGAGGTCCCGCGTCGGCTCGGGGTGCTCGGTGGCGGTGTCGTCGGCTGCGAGATGGCGCTGGCCCACGCCCGGCTGGGCGCACGGGTCACGTTGTTCAACCACGGCGACCGGGTGCTGCCGAGCGCCGAGCCGCAGGCCTCCGAACGGGTCGCGGCCGGGTTGCGGGAGGCAGGAGTCGACCTGCGGCTGGGCACCGGCCTGGACGAGGTGCGCCGGGCCGGGGACGCGACGGTGCTGCGCGGCGGCGAGGACGAGGTCGAGGTGGACCGGCTGCTCGTCGCGACCGGGCGCCGTCCGGCGACCGACGGGCTGGACCTGGACTCGGTCGGGGTGGCCCTCGGGCGGCGCGGCGAGGTCGTCGTCGACGACTCGGGGCTGGCCGCGGGGGACTGGCTCTACGCCGTCGGCGACGTCAACGGGCGGGCCCCGCTCACCCACCAGGGCAAGTACCAGGCCCGGATCGCCGCGCACGCGATCGCCGCCCGCGCCGCGGGGCGTCCGCTCGACGACGCGGCCTGGGGCGAGGACTCGGCGACCGCCGACCACCACGCGGTGCCCCAGGTCGTGTTCACCGACCCCGAGGTCGCCTGGGTCGGCCGGACGGCGGCGGTCGCCCGCGCCGAGGGGCTCGACGTGCGGGTGGTCGACATGGACATCGCCGTCGCCGGGTCCTCGCTCACCGCTGACGACTGGTCCGGCCGGGTGATCGCCGTCGTCGACCCGCAGCGCGAGGTGCTGCTCGGGGTCACCTTCGTCGGGCCCGGGGTCGCGGAGCTGCTGCACGCGGCGACGATCGCCGTGGTCGGCGAGGTGCCGCTGTCCCGGCTGTGGCACGCCGTGCCCGCGTTCCCCACGATCAGCGAGGTGTGGCTGCGGCTGCTGGAGAACTACCGCGCGTAGCGCGCTCGACCCACGGGGGACGCGCGGCCTCGCGCGTGGTGCCGCGTGGGTGAACCGTCCTGCGGGCCCGGTGTCGACCGGGCCCGCAGGAGCGGGCTCAGGAGCGGACGCCCAGGTGGTCGAGCAGTCGGACCTCGAGGCGGTCCAGGTCGGCCGACACCGTGCGGAAGGCGGCCTTGCGGCGGGCGGCGGGCATGTTCTCCGCGGCCCGGACGGCGGCGGCGAGGTCGTGCAGCCGCGGCTCGGTCTCGTCGGCGAACTGCTTCGCGGCCTGGTCGCGGTCGACGGTCCCGTCCTCGCGCAGCTCGGTGATGGTGCGCGCGATCCGGGACAGCCGCGCGTGCAGCCGGCCGCCGGGGCCGGAGTAGCCGCCCAGCTCGTCCGGGGACACGCCGAGGCGCCGGGAGCGGTGGTCGTCGAGGCGGTGACGCAGCGACCCGGCCGCGGCCATCGCGTACGGCGCCAGCAGCGGCGCGAGGATCTTGGCCATGCCCAGGTAGCGCTGGACCTTCTTGGCGTTCCACTCGCGGGCCCTGCGCTCGCGCTCGGCCTGCTTCGCGGCCAGCGTCTCGCTCTTGAGCCTGCCCTTCTCAGCGGCGTGCGCGGCCTTGGCCTCGGCCTTGCGGGCGCTCGCATCGGCCTTCGCGGCGGCCTTGGCGACCTTCCGGTCGGCCGAGCGGGCCTTGAGATCGGCCGAGCTCAGCAGGCTGTTCGCGGTGGCGGTGCCCTCCCCGACGGCGCGACGCGTGCTGCGCGCCGCCCTGCGGCCGGCCTTCTCCGCCCGTCGTGACGCCGCCTCGGCCTTCTTGCGGGCCTTCACCGCGCGCCGGTGCAGCTTCTCGGCGGCCTTGTCGGCGGTCTCGCGGGTGTACTCGAGGGTCTGGACCGTGGCCGACTGCACCCGTTCCGACGCGTCGACCGCCGCCTCCCTGGTCGCCGCCGCGGCGCGCTCGCCCGCGCTCGGCTTCCTGCGCAGCAGTCCCATGTCGTGTCCTCCCGGGTCGGCTCGGCAGATGATCGCCGTGTCGACGCAGCCTAGGGCCCCGCCCACCGCCCGCGCAGGACCGACACCACCCGGCCGGGGGAACGGGCCGTCACGCGGATCCGGTCCTGTCGGGGGTGGTCTCTACCCTCGGGAGCCGTGAGCACTTCGACCGGACCCCGTACCGCGCCCCGTGTCCTGCTGGACGCGGCGGCGCTGAGCGGGTGCCGCCGTCGGGTGCACCTGGACCACGACCCGTCGGCGTCGGAGCGGCCCCGGGCGCTGCCGGATCCGGCGATCGAGCAGCGCCGGGCCGACGCGGCGGCGCACCGGGAGCGGATCGGCGAGCTGCTCGCGCGCACCTGGGGTGCGGACTGGGCGAGCACCTGGCCGGACGGCGCGGCCGGGCCCGCCGGGGCAGGCGCCGGACCGCGGGCGGCCCGCGCGGAGCGCACGGCCGAACTCGTCGCGGCCGGTGCGCCGCTGATCTGGGGCGCGGTCCTGCCCGTCGACGGCGACCGGCGCGGCACCGCGGAGCTGCTCGTGCGCACCCCCACCGGGGGCTACGTCCCGCTGCTCGTCGTGCGCCGCCGGATCACCGATCCGGGGGAGGGGGCGCGCACCACCGCCGTCACCGACCCGTGGCCGCAGCGCGCCCGGCACGACCCGGACCGCAAGGTCCGCTCCCAGCCGCGCGACCTCCTGGCCCTGGCCCAGCTGACCCGGCTGCTGGAGGCCGCGGGCTGGGCGCCGCCGGAGTCGGCCCCGCGGCTCGGCGGTGTGATCGGGCTCGACGCTGACGTGGTCGTCTGGCACGACCTGCGGGCCGGGCACTGGCCCGGCGGCCGGTCCACGCTGGAGGAGTACGACGCCCGGTTCGCCGACCGCGCCGCCGTCGCCCGGTCCGCCGCGACCGGCGGTCCCGCGCTGGCGGCGCCGTCGCGGATCACCGAGTGCCGCCGCTGCCCCTGGTGGCCCACGTGCGAGGCCGAGCTGGAGCAGGTCGACGACGTCAGCCTGGTCGCCCACGGCGAGACGGCGCGGCTGCTGCGGGAGTCGGGCGTCGCGACCGTCGCGGGGCTGGCCGCGCTGGACCCGGCGGCCCCGCCTGCCGAGCTGACCGGTCCGCTGCCCGGGCCGCCGTTCTCCGATCTCGTCGCGCTGGCCCGCGCGCGCCGGCGGGGTCTGGCCGTCGCCCGCCGGGTGCCGCGGGTGCCGGTCACCCGCGCGGACGTCGAGGTCGACGTCGACATGGAGAGCTTCGGCGAGTCCGGCGCCTACCTGTGGGGTGCGCTGCTGACGCTGCCCGGCGGTGCCCGCGACGGCGACCCGGAGCCCGGCTACCGGGCGTTCGCGACCTGGGACCCGCTGCCCACCCGCGACGAGGGCCGCTCGTTCGGCGAGTTCTGGACCTGGTTCACCGGCGTGCGCGCGACCGCGCTCGCGTCCGGGCGCACGTTCGCCGCGTACTGCTACAACGAGCAGGCCGAGAACCGCTGGATGTTCGCCTCGGCGCAGCGGTTCGCCGGGATGCCCGGGGTGCCGACCGAGGCCGAGGTGCGCGCGTTCGTCGCGGACCCGTGCTGGGTGGACCTCTACGGCGTGGTCTCCACCTGGTTCCTGTGCGCGCAGGGCAAGGGGCTGAAGAAGATCGCCCCCGCCGCCGGGTTCTCGTGGCGGGACCCGGAGGCGGGCGGGGAGAACTCCATGCGCTGGTACCGCGCCGCCGTCGCGCTCGACGGCGGGGAGCCCGACCCGGTCCAGCGGGAGCGGCTGCTCGGCTACAACACCGACGACGTGCTGGCCACCCACGCGCTGCGGGAGTGGATGTCCTCGGACCGGGTGCTGGAGGTCCCGCTGGTGAGCGAGCTGCGCGACGCCACCGGGTGAGCGTGTCCGTGTGAGGATGCGGGGGTGGCGCCTCGTGGATACGACCGGATCGGGCCGCACGGCGCGGTCAGCAGCACCCACCATCTCGGCACGGCCGCCGCGGCCACGGTGCTGGCGCGGGGCGGGAACGCCTTCGACGCCGCCGTCGCCTGCGGTTTCGTGCTGCAGGTGGTCGAGCCGCACCTGTGCGGGCCGGGTGGTGAGCTGCCCGCCGTGTTCGTCACCGCGACCGACCCGGTCCCACGGGTGCTGTGCGCCCAAGGCGTCGCCCCGGCCGCCGCGACCGCGCAGCGGGTGCGCGACCTGGGATGCGCGATCGTCCCCGGCACCGGCCTGCTCCCGGCGACGGTCCCCGGGGCCTGGGACGGCTGGCTGACCCTGCTCCGCGACCACGGCACCTGGGAGCTCGCGGACGTCCTCGCCCCGGCGCTCGACTACGCCGCGGGTGGGTTCCCGCTGGTCCCGCGGGTGCCCGCGGCCATCGGCACGGTCGCCGACCACTTCAGGAGGCACTGGCCGTCGTCGGCGGCGACGTGGCTGCCCGACGGCCGGGTCCCCGCCGCGGGCGAGCGGGTGCGGCTGCCCGTGCTGGCCGCGACCTGGCGCCGGCTGCTCGACGAGGCCGTCGGCCCGAGTCGGGAGGCACGCATCGACGCCGCCCGTGACGCGTGGTACCGCGGGTTCGTCGCCGAGGAGATCGGCCGGTTCGCCGCGACCCCGGTCCGTGACGAGACCGGGCGCGACCACACCGGTCTGCTCACCGCCGACGACCTGGCCGGTTGGTCGGCGCACTACGAGGACGCGCTCGTCGCCGACGCCGGGTCCGGCTGGTCGGTCGCGAAGTGCGGCCCGTGGTCGCAGGGGCCGGTCCTGCTGCAGCAGCTGCGGCTGCTCGCCGGGCTGGACCTCGAACTGCCCGGTGGTGTCGCGACCCTCGACACGGTGCACGCGGCCGCCGAGGCCGCGAAGCTCGCCTTCGCCGACCGGGAGGCCTGGTACGGCGACGGCGTGCCCCCCGACCTGCTCGCCGACCTGCTCTCCGACGACTACACCGACGCCCGGCGGGGCCTGATCGGACCGGCATCGGACGGTGGGCTGCGGCCCGGCTCGCCGGGTGGGCGCACGCCCCGGATCGGTGACTACGCGGCGACCCCGGGCGCGGGGCGTGGTTCCGGGACGGAGGGTCCGGGCACCGGGGAGCCGACGGTGTCGCGGGACGGCGTCGCCCGCGGGGACACGGTGCACGTCGACGTCGTCGACGCGGCCGGGAACATGATCTCGGTGACGCCGTCGGGGGGCTGGCTGCAGTCGTCGCCGACGATCCCGGAGCTGGGGTTCTGCCTCGGCACCCGCGGCCAGATGTTCTGGCTGGAGGAGGGGCTCGCCAGCACGCTCGCGCCCGGGCGGATGCCGCGCACGACGCTGTCACCGTCGCTGGCGCTGCGCGACGGCGAGCCCGCGCTGGCCTTCGGGACGCCCGGCGGGGACCAGCAGGACCAGTGGCAGCTCGCGTTCCTGCTCGCGCTCGTGCACGGCGGGCTGGACCTGCAGGCCGCGATCGACGCGCCGACCTGGCACTCGACGGCGTTCCCCGCGTCCTTCGCACCCCGCGGCTGGGAGCCGCACGGGCTCGTCGTCGAGTCCCGGCTGGGGCCCGACACCCTCGCCGGGCTGACCCGCCGCGGTCACGCCGTGGACGACGCGGGCGCCTGGTCCCTGGGCCGGATGTGCGCGGTCGGGACCGGAGCCGCCGTCCCCGGGGGCGGCGGGCCCGGGACGCTGCACGCCGCGGTCGACCCGCGGTCGGGGGTGGGCGCGGCGATCGCGCTGTAGCCGTCTCGCCGCCGGAGTCGCGCCGGACACGGAGAACGCCCCGCCCCTCCCGTGACGGGAAGGACGGGGCGTTCCACGTGGAACACGGACGGGTGGGTCAGCGGTGCGCCTCGCCCCGCACGCCCTGCTCGCCCTCACGGACGTGCCGGCCGTTCTGCGATCCGTTGCCCGATGCAGACCCGTTGCCGTTCGTGGACGTGTGCCCGTCGAGCGGGAGCGGGAACTCCACGTCGGAGTGGGTCACCCGGCCCGGCTCGAGGGCGACCACCGTCGCGACCGGGGCGTAGCCGCTGGTCGCGAGGGTGTAGCTGCCCGCGGGTAGGCCCTCGAAGGCGAAGGTCCCGTCCGGGCCGGACAGCCGCGACCCCACGACGGCGCCCTCGGCGTCGATCAGCGTGGCCAGCGCGTGCGCCACCGGGTGCCCGTCGGGCGCCGCGGTGACCCGGCCGGTGAGCCGGGAGCGCTGCGGCAGCCGCAGGTCCTGGACCGCCGTGCCGGAGCTCGGCACCTCGACGCCGACCGCCACCGGGTCGACGCCCTCGCCGGCGGCGGTGAGCGTGTAGCGCCCGGCCGGGACGCCGTCGAGCGCCCAGCGTCCGCCCTCACCGGACCGGCCGGCCGCGGCGACGTCGCCGCCGTGGTCGATCAGCGAGACGGTGACCCCGGGCAGCGGGGTGCCCGCGGCGTCGAGCACGGTGCCGCGGATGCCGCTGCTGACCGACAGCCGCACGTCGTGGCGGACCGGCTCGGTGCCGACCGAGACCGTGGCGGCGTGCGGCGGCAGCGCCGCGGAGGCCGCCACGACCAGGAAGCGCCCGGGCTCGTCGACGACGACGCGGTAGTGGCCGTCGCCGTCGGTGGTGGTGCGACCGACCTGGTCGCCGGACAGCCGGGTGACGGTGACGACCGCCCCGGGGACCGGCGCGCCGGTGCTGCCCTGGACCCGTCCGGTGACGGCCGGACCGTCGCCACCCGTGGAGTGCAGGTGGTCCAGGCCCGCGGCCGCGGCGGCGTCACCGACGGTGCCGTTGTGCGGCCTCGGCCGGGCCTGGGGTGCCGGGTGCGGCGGCTCCTGCCGGGCGACGACGGGCATCGGCGTGGTGGGCGGCGCGATGTCCGCTCCGCGCCCACCGCCGTCGCCCCGGGTGGCGGGAGCGGGTGCCGGGGCGACCGTCGCGAGTGCCTCGGTCGGGACCGACGCGGCGGCACCACCCTCACCGGCGGCCTCGGCCAGTGCGGCCTGGGCACCGGACATGGTGCGCAGCGGCAGCTCCCTGATGAACAGCACCAGGACGAAGGCCACCGCGATCACGCAGGCCGCGATGAGGAACGCCAGCGTCATCGCGCTGGTGAAGCCTTCCTGGAACGGCGCGGCCAGCCGCGGGTCGATCCGCTGCAGGAACGAGGAGTCGGCGAGCACCGAGCTGGACAGGCCGCCGGCCTGGCCGGACTGGAGCGCCCCGACGACCTGCGCGTTGGCCGGGTCGGCCGCGACGGCGGGGTCGGTCAGCGCGGCCCGGAACGAGCTCGTGCCGAGCGCGGACCGGAGGGCGTCGGCGATCTTGTCGCCGGCGGTGGAGAACACCACCGACAGGAAGATCGCGGTGCCGAGCGTGCCGCCCATCTGCCGGAAGAACGTCACCGACGAGGTCGTGACACCCATGTCGCGGGCGGGCATCGCGTTCTGCACGGCCAGCACCAGGGTCTGCATGCACAGGCCGAGGCCGAGGCCCAGCAGCGCCATGGTCAGGTCGAGCTGCCAGATCGGGATCGACGGCGTGACGGTCTGCCACAGCAGCACCATCGCGATCGTGATGAACGCGGTGCCGATCACCGGGAAGATCTTGTAGCGGCCGGTTCGCGAGGTCAGCTGACCGGAGAGGATCGACGCGACCATGATCCCACCGACCAGCGGCAGCATCATGAACCCGGCCTCGATCGGCGTCGCGCCGTGCACGATCTGCAGGAACTGCGGCAGCAGTGCGATGCCGCCGAACATCGCCATGCCGATGAGCAGGTTCAGCACCGCGGACAGCGAGAAGATGCCGGTGCGGAACAGGCGCAGCGGGATCAGCGCGGCGTCGCCGTAGGCCCGTTCGGCCAGCAGGAACAGCAGCAGGCCGACGACACCGATGACGTAGCAGACGATCGACGAGGTGGAGTCCCAGCCCCACTCGCGTCCCTGCTCGGCGACGATCAGCACCGGCACCAGGCACAGGGTCAGCGCCAGGGCGCCGGGCCAGTCGATCCGGGCCGGCCGCGGGACGTGCGGGATGTTCAGCACCCGCTGCACGACGACCAGCGCGACGAGTCCGATGGGGACGTTGACCAGGAAGATCCAGCGCCACCCGTCGAGCCCCGCGATCGAGTCCACACCGGACAGCAGGCCGCCGATGACCGGGCCGATCACGCTCGACGTGCCGAACACGGCGAGGAAGAAGCCCTGGTAGCGGGCCCGCTCACGCGGCGGGACGATGTCGCCCAGGATGGTCAGCGCCAGCGACATCAGGCCGCCCGCGCCGAGACCCTGCAGCGCGCGGAACGCGGCCAGGGAGTACATCGACCAGGCGAACGTGCAGGCGATCGAGCCGATCAGGAAGATCGAGATCGCGGTCATGAACAGCGGCTTGCGGCCGAAGATGTCGGACAGCTTGCCGTACAGCGGGGTGGTGATGGTGCTGGTGATGAGGAAGGCCGTCGTCGCCCACGCCTGCAGGTTGAGACCCGACAGGTCGTCGGCGATGGTGCGGATCGCGGTCGAGACGACCGTCTGGTCCAGGGCGGCCAGGAACATGCCCAGCATCAGTCCACCCAGGACGGTCAGGATCTGCCGGTGCGTCAGCTCGCCGTCGCCGGTGGTGGTGGCGGGGCGCTGCGCACTGGCGGCAGCGGTGGACATTCTCAGGACTCCTGTGCTTCGAAGGTCTGGTAGTCGTCGAGGAAACGGCCGAGCAGAACGGTGAGGGCCTGGCGGTCGTCGGGGCTCCACGCGGCCAGGACGGTGGCGATGACCTCGGCGCGACGACGTCGCTCGGTCTCGATCACCCGGACGCCCTCCGGGGTCGCGGCGAGCAGCGAGGCGCGACCGTCGCCGGGGTCGGCACGGCGCTCGACGAGCCCGGACTTGACCAACGACGACACCTGGCGGCTGATCGTGGAGGGATCGGAGTGGAAGGTGGCGGCGACCTCGCCGGCCCGTTGCGGGCCGACGAAGTGCAGGTGGGTCAGCACGTGGTAGCCGGCCATGTCGACGATCATCTCCGGCCGGTGCCGCTCGGCGGACCGCTTCACCTGGCGGACCAGCAGGAACAGCTCCCGGACGATCGAGTCGGCGAGTTCCAGGTCGGCATCGGCGGGTTCGGCGGCGGCAGCCTGTGCGGTGCTCATCGCGGACCCCCTCTCGGTAGTGCGTGTACCACGCAACTAGTTGACTCGCGCAAGCATGCGCCGATGCGTTGCGCAATGCAAAGTAATGGGACGTGAGCTGCGCCACCTGGTCCGCCACCTGACTACGGAGCGGATCGCGATCACTCCACAGCGGATCCGGCTGGGCCACACGAAGGGGTGGTGCACTCCTCTTTCGAGGTGCGCCGTCCCCCTCGAACGTCATGGACGGGACCACCCGGCTGCCGCTGACGTGGTGACGTGCCACTAGCGTGCGGTGCACTCACGCATCGCGCCCGGAGGGACACCGCCCGTGCCGCTCGCCCGTCACCTCGCCGGACCGGCCCTGCTGGTCGCGACCGCCGCCCTGCTCGCGGGGTGCGCCCAGCCGGGGCAGCTCGGCCACGGGTCCGACGCCGCCCCCTCCGACGACGGGACGACGGTGGAGATCGTCCCCGTCGAACCGGGACCGCCACCGACCACCGCGGTGGCCGTACCGGGGAACGGCGAGTGGCCGGCGCGTCCGATCACCGGTGCGACCGATCCCCAGGGGCGGATCGAACGGCCCGTGGAGATCTCGACCCCGGGCCCCGCGGACATGCTCGTCCGCGAGGAGAGCCTGCTCCCCGGCGAGTCCACCGGCTGGATCCGCCACCCCGGGACGATGTTGACGGCGGTCCGCGGCGGGACGGTCACGGTCGTGCGGGCGGGCCGGTGCGAGCCTCAGAACTTCGGGACCGGCGAGGCGTTCTTCCTGGGGGACGGCGAGCCGTCGGAGGTCCGCAACGACGGTGGCGTCACCGTCCAGCTCCTGCGCTCGGGCCTGCTCGCCCCCGGCGCCCCCGAACGCGAGCCCGTCCGGCCCGCCTGCTGACCCCACCACCCCGCCCCCACCCACCACCTCGGAGTGGCGGCGCGTGAGGGCTCGGATCTGTCGGTGCCCTGTGGGAACATCGTCGGTGGTACCGGGGCAGGGGAGCGGACACCTTGACGACGAAGACGGTCATCGCGGCGGACTACCGTGAATGGCAGGTGAGCCGGCGGATCGAGTGGACCACGCCGGCGGTCGGTGACGAGTTCGAGCACGACGTCGACGCCGGCAACGGCGCGGTCGTGCTGATCCTCGGCACGCTGGCGTTCTTCTGGCTGGTGCTCATCGTCTGGGTGCCCGACGGGGTGGTCTTCCCCTGGTTCTACTGGCTCGTCGTCATCGTCGGACTGGGCTTCTTCCCGTTCCGCTGGCTGCTGCGCAGGCCGTTCACGATCACCGCGAAGACCCAGGGCGGCTACGACCTGCCCCCGGAGAAGTGGACGGGCATGGTGCGCGGGCTCGCCACCGCGCGCGAGGAGACCAAGGTGGTCGTGCGCAGCCTGAAGAACCGCTCGACGCCCGGCCACGCGGACAGCCCGCTGCAGCCGATCAACTAGGCCGTGTCCTGTGAATCTTGGCGGAGCCAGAGGATGATCGCGGCGATGAGGATCTCGGAGCGGTAGTAGGCGG
>NZ_VRMC01000049.1:0-45256 GCF_008369905.1 Pseudonocardia sp. EV170527-09 | reverse complement strand
CGGCAGCTAAGCCTTCCAGCGCCGATGGTACTGCACTCGCCAGGGTGTGGGAGAGTAGGTCGCCGCCGACATTCAACATGATCAGGTGATGCCCCGGACTTTATTGTCCGGGGCATTACTTGTTTTCGGGGCTCTTTCCGATCCGCTCCACTACGTGGCCCGCCGGGTGCGGCACGTCGCACAGGTTTCTGTGACCTCGTATCCTCTGCAGGGTCTGCGAGGTCGTAGGACGGTGTGCGAGGTCGAACGCACCCAGGCGGGGTGAGAGTGGGCGCCGATCCGGTCCGGGAGGGTGGCCCCCGGTGACCCCGTCCACCGCGACCACACCGCCCCACCACGACCCTGCGCCGTCCGCGAGCCGCGACCCTGCGCCGTTGGCGAGAGGGGACATGAGAGCGGAGTCTCGGTCGTGGGACCAGCGGTGGAGAACAGCGGCCGGCGGGAACGCCGGCCACTGCAGGCGTCAGAGATCAGAACCCACGGCGTCGTCGACACACGAGAAACCGTCGGCGCGCAGCAGCGCCGCGAGCTCCCGGTGGACCCGCGCGGGCCAGAGCAGACCGCCGTAGATGAACCCGGTGTAGGCCTGCACCAGCGCCGCACCGGAGCGGATCCGCCGGTAGGCCTCCTCCGCGTCGGCGATCCCACCGACGGAGATGACGACCTGGCCGTCGTCGAGCCGGGTGCGCAGCTGTCGGACGACCGCCCGGGCACGCTCGGTCAACGGGCGTCCGGACAAGCCGCCGGCACCGGCAGCGGCGACGACGTCGGGAGCGGTGCGCAGGCCGTCGCGTGACACGGTCGTGTTCGTGGCGACGACCCCGTCGAGGCGCAGGCGCCGGGCCAGGTCGGCCACGGCGTCGAGGTCCTCCGGGGCCAGGTCCACGGTGACCTTCACGAGCAGCGGGACACGACGAGCGCCGGAGACCCGGTCCAGCTCCTCGCGGACCGCGACGAGCAGCGGCTCCAGCACGTCGACCTGCTGCAGGTCCCGCAGACCGGGGGTGTTCGGTGAGCTGACGTTGACCACGACGTAGTCGGCGTAGGCTCCCAGCGCGGCGGCGCTCGCGCGGTAGTCCGACGCCGCGTCCTCGGCGGGCACCGCCTTGCTCTTGCCGATGTTGACCCCCAGCACCGGCATCCCCGGTCCGGGGCGGGTGCGCAGCGCGGCGAGGCGCGGCCCGACGGTCCCAGCACCGGAGTTGTTGAAGCCCATCCGGTTGACCAGGGCGGCGTCGTCGACGAACCGGAACAGGCGGGGCCGCGGGTTCCCGGGCTGCGCCCGCCCGGTCACCGTCCCGATCTCGACCGCTCCGAACCCGAGCCTGCCGAGTGCGAGAACACCCTCGGCGTCCTTGTCGAAACCGGCGGCCAGACCGAGCGGGCCGGCGAACTCCAGACCCAGCGCCCGGGTGCGCAGCACCGGGTCCGACGGGGCGAGCCGCTCCGCGACCCGCTCACCCACGACGGGCGCGGTCCCGAGTGCGCGGACCACACCGAACCCCATCCGGTGCGCGGACTCGGACGGGAGGTGCCGGAGCACGTGGCGCATGAGGGCGTCGTACATGCCCTCATCCTCACACCGGCCTAGGAGGTGCGGCGGGACAGCCCCAGCTGATCGAGCATCCGGCGGTCGCGTTTCGTCGGGCGCCCCGCCCCGCGGTCGCGGTGGGCGAACAGCGGCTGCCCCGCGGGGGTCGGCTCCGGCGGGGTGTGGTCGACGTAGCACTCCTGCGCGATCGGCGCGCCGACCCGCTTCTCGATCACCCGGGTGACCTCGACGATCCGGTTCCGGTCGTACACCCGCACCCGCACCCGGTCGCCGACCTGCACCGTCGCGGCCGGCTTCGCGGGCCGGTCGTTGATCCGCACGTGCCCGCCGCGGCAGGCCGTCGCGGCGTCGGCGCGGGTCTTGGCCAGACGCACCGACCACAGCCACCGGTCCACGCGGGTCCCCTCCATCCGACCATCGTGCCATCCGGGAGGGCCGTCCGGGCCGATCCGGCGCTGCGGTCGGGCGGCGGCGGTCCGCTCGCCGGGCGTCAGTAGTGCACGACCCCCGGTGTCCCTCCACCCGCGGCGACGGCGTCCCCGGTGACGGCGACCGAACGGGGCGAGCACAGGAAGGTGATGATGTCGGCGACCTCCGCGGCGGTCGTGATGCGACCGATCGTCGTCGTCGCGTCGAGCTCCGCACGCGCCTGCGCCTCGGTGATCCCCGCCGACTCCGCCCGCGCGGCGAGGGCGGCGGGCGTCCGCTCGGTCTCGGTGACACCGGGGTGCACGACCGTCACGTTGATGCCGTGCGGACCCAGCTCCTGGGCGAGCGCCGCCGTCATCGAGGCCACCGCGACGTTGCGCACCGACCCCACCAGCGACGACGACCTCCGCGCGTTCAGACCGCTGACGTTCACGATCCGGCCCCACCCCTGCGCGCGCATCAGCGGCGCGACGGCCCGCGCACACCGCAGGTAGCCGAGCACCTTCGTCTCCAGCTCGATCCGCACCGCGTCGTCGGTGATGGAGGCCAGGTCGGTCGGCGGGCCCGCGCTCGCCGGATGCGCGGCGGCGTTCACCAGCACGTCCACCCCACCGAGCCGGTCCGCGACCGCGGCGACGCCTCGGCGGACCGCGTCGTCGTCGGTGGTGTCGACGGCGACGGCGAGCACCTCCGGTGCCCCCTCGGCGCGCAGCGCGGCCGCGGCGGACTCCAGGGCCCCGGCGTCACGCGCGAACAACGCGACCCGGGCGCCCCCGTCGGCGAGCGCCCTGGCCGTCGCCAACCCGATGCCGCGGCTCCCGCCCGTGACGATCGCCCGACGCCCGTTCAGTTGCAGATCCATGACACCCACCGTGCCGCAACGGTGGCGGGGCCGCAGGCGTCTACGGTGTGCGCGTGGCTGAGCCGATCGACTCCGTGCTGGTGGTCTTCAACCCGGGCAGTACCGGAGATGCCGACGTGCTCGCCGAACAGCTGCGCGACGAGCTCCACGCCGCCCGGCCCGAGCTGAGCGTACGGCTGGTACCCACAGAGTACGCCGGGCACGCCCGGGGCATCGCCCGGGACGCCGCGTCCGCCGGTGGGCGCCCGCTCATCGTCTCGGCGTCCGGCGACGGCGGCTACAACGAGGTCGTCAACGGGATCATGGACGTGCCGGGCACCGCCGCCGCGGCCGCCGTGCTGGCCGCCGGGAACGCGAACGACCACGACCGCGTCACCGCACGTCGTCCGCTGGCCGAGGCGATCCTCGACGGCCGCCCCGAGCCGATGGACCTGCTTGAGATGCACCGCGACGAGGACCCGCCGCGCTACGCGCACTCCTACATCGGGTTCGGGCTGACCCCGGTCGTCGCGCTGCAGATCGAGAAGGGCGGCAAGGGCAGCATCCGGGAGGTCATCACCACGGTGCGGGCGTTCTGGGCGTTCACCCCGTTCGAGGTGGAGTTCTCCCGCGGCGACCGGCGCCGGATCGACAACCTGGTCTTCGCCAACATCGGCGAGATGGCCAAGGTCGCCGAGTTGTCGGCCACCAGTCGTCCCGACGACGGCCGGTTCGAGGTCGTGCTGCTGGAGCACCGTCCGAAGTGGAAGCAGCTCTGGGTGGCCGCCCGGGCGGCGTTCTCCGGACTCGGCCGCCAGCCCTCCACATCGGACTTCCGGTTCACCGCGTGCGGGCCGATGCCGGTGCAGATCGACGGCGAGGTCGACGAGGTCGCGGCCGGGACCGCGATCCGCATCCGCTGCGCGGCGGGGGCGTTGAACGTCGTGCGCTGACGCCCGGCCGGTCACGGGGCGAGGCTGAACTCCACCGAGCCGAGGTCGTCGCCGAAGCTCGCCCGGACCCGGGCGCCACGGTGCACGGGCACGGGGCTGGTCGTCGTCCCCGTGGTGACGACCGTGCCCGCCTCCAGCCGGAGCCCGTAGCCGGGCAGGACGTCGGCGAGCCAGGCCAGTGCCGCCCACGGGTCGCCGAGGACGGCCGCGCCGGAGCCGGTCGCCGTGGCGTCGTCGACCCGGAGGGTGGTCGGGGTCGACGCGAGGTCCAGGTCGAGAGCACCGGGCAGCTCCGGGCCCAGCACGAACCGCCCGGCGCACGCGGCGTCGGCCAGCATCGACGGCGCGCCGGCCGCGACGAAGTCGGTGAACCGCGACTCGGGCAGCTCCACCGCGCCGTGCACGGCGGCGACCGCGGCCCGGAGCTCCTCGCGGGTCGCGTCGGCGCCGACCGCCGCGCCCATGACGAACGCGAACTCCGCCTCGGCGACGGCCATGTGCAGGTCGTCGGAGGGCACCACGTCGCCGGGGGAGTGCCGGAACCGCTCGAACAGCGCCCCCGGCAGCGGGGCGTCCACCCCGATGTGGGCCTGCCCGGCGGGCGCGGTCGCGGCGAGCTTCCAGCCGTAGGACGGCCCGGCCCGCTCCGACAGCCTGCGTTGCGCGCTGAAGCCCTCGGCGAGGCTGCGCGGGCGCAGCAGCTCCGGCAGCGCGGCGATCCGCTCGCCGGTGGTCCAGGCCTGCCACAGCGCACCGGCGGTGCCGTCGGCCCGCACGAGGTCGACGGCGGTCGGGTCCATTCCGGCGGAGGTGTTCTCGACGCTCATCGGGGCGGCATCCTGCCAGGGCCGCGGGTCAGCCGTCGTGGCCGGTCCGGGCGCGCAGCACCTCGGCGACGCGACGGACCCGGTCGTCGGCGAGCGCGTCCTCCAACGACACCGGCAGCGGGATCCGCCAGTTCGGGTACTCGTCGACGGTGCCGGGCAGGTTCGGCTGCCGGGTCTCGCCCAGCACGTCGTAGAGGGAGGCCAGGACCAGCCGCGACGGCGCCGACGCCAGCAGCGCGTGCAGCGCGACGACGATCGTGTCCTCGTCGGTCTCGTCCGGGGAGTCGAGCAGCCCCTCCGCGGTCAGCAGCGCCAGCAGCTCGTCCCGCTCGGCGCCCGCCTTCGCCTCCTCGGTCGTCGGGTCGTCGAGCAGCCCCAGCTCGGCGCGCACCCGCACCTGCTCGCCGGCCAGGAACCCGGGCGCGGTCGGCAGGTCGTGGGTGGAGATCGTCGCGACCGACCGCTCGGCCCAGCGGCGCGGCGGGCGCAGCGGACCGTCGTCGCCGCCGGTCACGGGGTCGGGGTCGCGGGAGAACCACAGCACCGTCGAGCCCAGCAGGTTCCGCTCGGCCATGTCCTCGCGGATCCGCGGGATCACCGTGCCCAGGTCCTCACCGACGACCAGCGCGCCCGCGCGGTGGGCCTCCAGCAGCAGGACGGCGAGCATCGCGTCGGCGTCGTAGTGGACGTAGGTGCCGCGGTCGGCGGTCTGCCCGGACGGCACCCACCACAGCCGCCACAGCCCCATGACGTGGTCGATCCGCAGGCCGTCGGCGTGCGCGAGCAGCGCGCGGGTCATGTCGCCGAACGCGGCGTAGCCCGTGTCGGCGAGCCGGTCCGGGCGCCACGGCGGCAGGCCCCACGTCTGACCGCGCTGGTTGAACGCGTCCGGCGGGGCACCGACCGTCGCGTCGAGCGCGAGCACGTCCTGCAGCATCCACGCGTCGGCGCCCTCGGGATCGCAGCCGACGGCGAGGTCGTGGATGACCCCGACCGGCATGCCCGCGTCCTTCGCTGCGGCGCGGACCGCGGCCAGCTGGGCCTCGGCCTGGCGCTGCACCCACGCGTGGAACGCGACCCGTGGGGCCAGCTCCTCGCGGGCCGCGGCGACCCCGGGGCCGTCCGGCCGGCGCAGCTCCGCCGGCCACAGCGACCAGCGGCCGCCGTAGCGCTCGGCGAGGGCGCAGTAGGTCGCGAAGTCGCGCAGGTCGTCGCCGGGATGGCCCGCGCTGCGCCACAGCGCCTCCAGCGCGGACCGCTTCGCCGCCCACACGCGGTCGTGGGCGATCCGGTCACCGGTCGTCTCCGGACGCAGCGCGTCGACCTCGGCGCGGGTCGCGGCGTCGGCGGCCACGTAGGCGGGCAGGTCGGTGATCCGCAGCGCCAGCGGGGTGGCGTAGCGGCGTGTACGGCGACGGCTGCACCGGCGGCACCGGGGTGATCGCGTGCAGCGGGTTGAGCAGCACCGCGCCCGCCCCGTGCCCGCCGCGGATCAGCGCGGTCAGGTCGCCCAGGTCGCCGATGCCCCACGACCCGCGCGAGTGCAGGGCGTAGAGCTGCAGCATCCAGCCCCAGGTCCGGGGCGGGTCGGGCAGCGTGGGCGGTGCGACGACGACGTGGGCCCGCCCGGCCGTCGTCTCCAGCGCGTAGCGGCCCGGCTCCAGCCCGGCGGGGAGCTCGCCGTCGACGTCACGGGCCCAGCCCTGCTCGCCCCGCGCGCCGTCGACGGCGGTCAGTCGCCCGCGGCCCGGCACGGTGCGGGAACGGTCGCTGCGCAGCCCGATCGTCGGCGGCAGCGCCCCGGCGCCGGCGCGCTCGCGGGCCCCGGCGAGTGCCACGCGTTCCGCGTCGGGGGAGGCGACGTCGACCTCCAGCAACCCGAGGACGGTGCGGACCACCTCCGCGTCGATCCGCTGCTCGGTCCTGCTGCCGTCGAGGTACGAGGTCGCGACGCCGTGGGCGTCGGCGATCTCGGCGAGCTCGGGGGTCACCGGGTCGCTGGTCATGGGTCGATCCTGGCGGATGAGCAGCAGTCCGGCCCGGCCGCACGGGGTGAGACGGGCAACGTCGGTGACCGACACGCGGGACGCCTCCGCCCACCCCCGGTCAGGGGGTCCGCGGTGCTACGGTGCGTCGCCGGATGCGCCGAGCGGGTCACCGTGACCGGCCGGGCAGCGGGGCCCGGCGACGGGCACCTCCTCCTGGGCCGCACCGTGTCGTGGACGACGGTTCGCGCAGCTCCGGCAGGAGGACTTCGCAGATGTCGACGTGGGCCCTGCTCGGGCTGGTTGTGGTGGTGGTGCTGGTGGCCGTCGGGATCGCCGGGTTCCTGCGGTGGGGGCGGGGCCGGGAGGACGACGTCGCGTCGTCCGAAGGGGACCGTCCGCGCACCGTCGCCGATCTCGTCGACCGCCGCGCCCGCGGCCTCGACGACGGGTCGCGCAGGCTCGCGCCCGACCCGTCGCCGGGACCTCCCGCGTCCCCTTCCCCGGTGTCCCCGGTGGACGAGGACCTGCCGGAGCCCGAGGCCGCCGAGGAGCAGGCCACGGACCGTGCGGGCTCCGGGGCCGCCGCCGCGGTGGACGACGATCCCGGTGACGCGGCCTCCGCGACCACGCCCGTCGCCGTGGTCGGCCCGCGGGAGGAGCGTCCGCGGCCCCCCGCCGTCGCGGACACCGTGGAGGAGTTCGGCCCCTCGTCGTCGGCGCCCGACATCACCGAGGCGGTCGGCGCGGCCGACCCCACCGACGAGCTGCCGGCGGTCCCGCGGGTCACCCCCGACGTGAGCGCCGGGCCGGTCGGCCCGCCCTGGTCGCGCGGGTTCAAGGACGGCAAGCCGCTCGAGCCCGTCGAGCCGGCACCGGTCCGGCGGACCCCGACCCCGACGCCGTTCGTACGGCGACGGGCCGTCGCGGACCCGGCCGCCCGCGCCGCCGACGAGGTGACCGTGATCGGCGGCCCGGGACCGGACAGCTCGGCGCCGGACATCAGCACGCCCACCTCCGGAACCGGGGTCGCCGGGGACACGTCGACGACCGCCACCGGGGAGCCCGCGGCCGCGTCCTCGGCGGACGCCGAGGTTGCCGCGTCCGCCGGGACCGCGTCCGCTGGTGACACCGCCGGGACCACCGCGGCGGG
Source organism: Pseudonocardia sp. EV170527-09 (assembly GCF_008369905.1). Classification (NCBI taxonomy): domain Bacteria; kingdom Bacillati; phylum Actinomycetota; class Actinomycetes; order Pseudonocardiales; family Pseudonocardiaceae; genus Pseudonocardia; species Pseudonocardia sp. EV170527-09. The sequence goes on along the minus strand of NZ_VRMC01000049.1, from coordinate 37,516 downwards.
GATCGCGGCCTCCGGGGCCGCCGTCGACGAGAAGGCCGTCGACGAGAAGGCCGGCGATGCGAAGGCCGGCGACGAGGCCCACGACGAGGTCGACGAGGCCCGGCCCGCCACCACGGCGCAGTCCCGCGCGCCGTTCGACCCGGACCTGGTCCGGCGGGTCACGGCACTGCCGTCGGAGCGCACGTCGGTGCGCGCCCCGGCCGACCCGGACACCGAGCGGGAGTTCCGCGAGGCCCGGGACCGCATCTCGACCCCGCACACCTGGGCGGGCCGTGTCCCCGAGCAGGCCGGCGCGCCCGAGACCGCCACCGACACCTCCCCGGTGAGCCGGATCCCGTCGATCGGGCTCGCGGCCGCCGGCGGTCGCGCCGCGCGCGAGACCGGCGACAACCCGGAGCCGCCGCCCCGGCCCGCCCCGCGGGTCCTGCGGTCGGTGCGTCCGGGGAACGGACCGCGGCACCTCGCCCCGTCGCTGCGCGGGACGCCCGCGGCCGACAGCGGCCCCACAGAGGACAACGCGGAGGACACCGCCGACGCCCCCACGGCTCCCGATGACACCGCGGCTCTCGACGACACCGCGGCCCCCGAGGTCGCCCCTGTTCGAGGACCGATGGGAGACGGCCCGACGGGAGACGGCCCGACCGCCGACGACACCCCGGTCGCCGCCACCGCGCCCGACACGACCGCCCCGACCCCGCTCCACCGGGAGCCGCACGAGCAGGGACCATCGGAGCAGGAGCGGCAGGAGCCGCAGGAGCAGGACCCGCAGGCCGAGGCCCCGACTCCGGATCCCACCATCCCGGAGCGGTCCTCCACCGCCCCGGAGGCCGAGGAGGCCCCTGTGCACGCCGGCCCGACCACCGCCGTCCGCCCCGACCGCGCCGAGGACGTGGCCCTGTCCGTTCCCCGGACCGGTCCCACGCCGTCGACGGTCGTACCGGGCACCGCGCCGCAGGACATCGAGGTCCGCGTCGTCGACGCCACCGACGCCCCGCTGCGCGGCGCCGAGGTCGCGCTGCGCGACCGCTCCGGCGGGTCCCTCGGCTCCGCGACCACCGACGCCGACGGGACGGCGCAGGTCACGGCGCCGGGCGCCGGGGCGTTCGTCGTCGTCGCCCGTGCCGACGGGTACCTGCCCGGCGTCGCCACCTGCACCGTCGGCGACGACCGGGCCGGCACCACCCTGCGTCTGGTCGCCGCCGCCGCGGTCCACGGCTCGGCGCCCGCGGGCGCCGTGGTCGTGCTCTCCCAGGACGGCGACCCGGTCGCCTCGTCGACCGCCGCGGCGGGCGGGACCTACCGCCTCACCGACCTCGACCCCGGCCGCTACCTGCTCACCACGGGCGACGGCCCGGGCGTGGAGGTCGAGCTCGTCGCCGGCGACGACGTGCGGCACGACCTGGCGGGCTGATGACCGGCACCACGGAGGTCCACGGCCGGCTCCCCGGCGTCGGTGGCATCGAGCTGTTCTGGCAGGGCCGCCTCCCCGCCGAGGAGCCGACCGGCGTCCTGCTCGTCAGTCACGGCATCGGCGAGCACTCCGGCCGCTACGCCACCGTCGTCGACACCCTGGTCCCCGACGGCTGGGCCGTGTACGGCCTCGACCACCGCGGCCACGGCCGCTCCGGCGGCACCCGGGTGCACGTCCGCCGCTACGACGACCTGCTCACCGACTTCGAGACGTTCCGTCGCGAGACGATCGCCCGCCACCCCGGCATCCCGGTGTTCCTGCTCGGGCACAGCCTCGGCGGCCAGATCGCGCTCGCCTACGCGCTGCGCCACCAGAACCGCCTCGACGGGCTCGTGCTGTCTGCTCCCGCGCTCGCCTCCGACGCCGTCCCGGCCGCGCTCGTCCCGCTGCTGTCGGTCGTCGCGAAGGTGCTGCCCACGGTCCGCCCGGTCGGGATCGACACGTCCGCGATCAGCTCGGACCCGGCCGTCGTCGCCGACTACGACGCCGACCCGCTCGTGCACCACGGCCGCCCCACACTGGCCCTCGGCGCGGAGATCTACCGGCAGATGGCCGAGCTGCCCGTCCGGGCCGCCGAGCTGCGGATCCCGCTGCTCGTGCAGCACGGCACCGCGGACCGGCTCACCGACCCGGCGGGCACCCGGCTGCTCGACGAGCGCTCCGGGTCCGCCGACACCACCGTGCTCTGGTACGACGGCTTCTGGCACGAGATCTACCACGAACCGGGCCGGGCGGCCCCGCTCGCGGACCTGCGGGACTGGCTCGACCGGCACCGCGACGCGGCCCGCCGGGTGACCTGACCCGAGCGATCTCCCGCCTCACCGCGCCGGATCCGTCCCGGTGGTGCGATCCTGGGGCCGGAACGGCAGAACGGGGTGGCGCGCACGGTGGATCGGTTCGACCGGCGGACGGAGGACGAGTACGTCCCCGTCCGCGACCTGCTGGCGACGATCGACTGGTCGGCGACCCCGCTCGGCGCGCGCGACACCTGGGACCGCGAGCTCGAGGACACCATCCGGTTCATCCTGGAGAGCCGCCAGCCGCTCGTCGCGTGGTGGGGACCCGAGCTCGTCGTGTTCTACAACGACGAGTTCGTCCCGCACGCGGGCCTGCACCATCCCGGGGACTTCGGCACACCGCTGCGCGACGCCTGGCCCGCGGCCTTCGGTCATCTCTCGGGGGTGCTGGAGGAGCTGCTCGGCGGCCGGCGTGACGGCATCTACCGCCGCGACGACCGCCTGGTGCTGCAGCGGTGGGGAGTGCCGGAGGCGACGTGGTGGACCTTCTCCGCCACCCCCGTCCGTGGTCCCGACGGCGGCGTCCGGGGCCTGATCGTCTTCACCGCCGAATCCACGGCCCAGGTCGTCGGTGGCCGGCGGATGGCGATCCTGGCCGCGCTCGGCGAGGTGTCCCGTGACGCCCCGACCCTCGACATCGCCGTCGAACGGCTCTGCACGGTCCTGACCGACCTGCCCGACGACGTCGGCTGCGCCGTCGTGACGGCGATCGGCGCCGACCCCGGCCCACTGGCCACCATCCGCATCGACGCGCCGCCCGCGGACTGGCTCCCGGACGGCCTCGACTCCGACCGCGCCACCGACGTCGAGTTCCTCGCCGTCGACCCGGTCGAGGTCCACGGCAACGACGGCGTCCCGGTCACCGACGTCGTGCGGGCCACGGTGTACACCCCCGACGGGTCGACCGGCGTCGCCGTCGTCATCGGGGCGCCACCGCTGCTCCCGCTCGACGACGACCACCGCTCGTTCCTGCGGCTGATCGCGGGCACCATCGGCGGCCTACTGACCGCCGCGCTCGCCCGCGACCGCGAGCGCGACCGGCGCGACGACGCCGGCCTGATCGAGCAGGCCCGCGCCGAGTACTACGCCGGTCTCGGCGACGAGTTCCGCGACCCGCTGACCCTCGTCCTCGGACCGCTGGAGCGGCTGCGCGACCACGACGACGCCGCCGTCCGCGCCCAGGTGGAGCTCGCGCAGCGCAACGCGCAGCGGATGCTCAAGCTCGTCGACGGTCTGCTGGACGTCTCCGCCCTGCAGACCGGCAGGTACGACGGCATGTTCGCGCCGACGGAGATCGGGAAGACCACCGCGGCGCTCGTCGACGCGTTCGCGCCCGTCGTCGAACGGGCGGGGCTGGAGCTGTCGGTGACCTGCCCGCCGCAGGCCCGGCCGGCCTGGGTGGACCGCGACGCCTGGGAGAAGATCGTCCTCAACCTGCTCAGCAACGCGGTCAAGTACACCCGTGAGGGCGGGATCACCGTCGACCTCGCCCAGGAGGGCGAGCAGGTCGTGCTGCGGGTCTCCGACACCGGCGCCGGCATCGAGGAGGGCGAGCTGGACGCGGTGTTCGACCGCTTCCACCGGCCCACCCGGCGGCACGGCCGCAGCGGCGACGGCAGCGGCCTCGGCCTGCCGCTGATCCGCCAGCTGGTCCGCCTGCACGGCGGCACCATCGGCGTGACCAGCGACCCCGGCGCGGGCAGCACGTTCACCGTGCGGCTGCCGCTGGGCTTCGCCCATCTGCCCCCCGAACGCCTCGTCCGGGCCCGGGTCGGGTCCCGATCCGCCCCGCAGCTCGCCGCGCCCTACGTCGCGGAGGCGCTGCGCTGGCTGCCCGACGAGCCCGCCGACGTCCCACCGGTCCTCGCCCGCGGCCGCTCGGTGGACGGGTCGGTCGTCGACGGACTGGAGGTCGACCACCGCGACCGGGTGCTCGTCGTCGACGACGACCGCGAGATGCGTGGCTACCTGCGCGACCTGCTCACCGAACGCTGGACCGTGCGGGTCGTCGCCGACGGCTCGGCCGCGCTGGAGTCCGCCCGCACCGACCCGCCGGACCTGGTCGTCGCGGATGCGGCGCTGCCCGGCAACGGTGGCATCGAGCTCCTGCGGGCGTTGCGGTCGGACCCCCGCACGGTCGGGGTGCCGGTCGTGCTGCTGTCGTCGCGGGCCGGGGAGGAGGCCGCCGTCGAGGGCTTCGCGGCCGGCGCCGACGACTACCTGGTCCGCCCGTTCTCCGCCCGCGAGCTGCTCGCGCGGGTCGCGAACCACCTGCATCTCGGCCGGGTCCGTCGGGCCGCCGAGCTGCAGTTCCGCGCCATGGCCGACTCCACCCCGGCACTGATCTGGGTCGACGACCCCGGCGGGCACCGGCTGTTCGTCAACCGCGGCTGGCTGGACTTCACCGGCGTCGAGGACGCCGCGCAGGAGCTGGGCCACGACTGGCGCCGCCGCATCCACCCCGACGACCGCGAGCGCTACCGCTCGGTGACCTCCGCCGCCGCCCGCGCGCACGCGCCGTTCGAGGTCGAGTACCGGCTCCTGGACCGGGCGGGCCGCTACCGCTGGGTGCTCGACCGGGGCGCTCCGGTCCGCGACGGCGAACGCTCCGCGGGCTACGTCGGCGGCTGTCTCGACATCGACGTCCAGCACCGTGAGCAGCGCAGGCACCGCATCTACTCCGAGGTCGCCGAGTCCCTGGAACGGGAGATCACCCGCACCGGACGCACGGACCAGCTCGTCCGGGCGGTCGTCGAGGACCGGCTCGCCGACATCGCGGTCGTCCACGACGGTGACGCGGTCACCGGAACCGGCACCCTCGCAGTGGCCGCGGAGCGCTCGGCGCTGGAACCCTCGCTGTGGCGGCTCGCCCCACTGGTCCCCGCCGCCGACGACGGACGCCCCGAGATCCTCGACGCCGCCCACCTCGACGAGGTCCTGAGCCGGCTCGCGCCCACACAGCGCCGGGCCTGGACCCGGCTGCGCATGACCTCGGTGATGGTCGTGCCGCTGCCCGCGCGGGGCCGCACCAGCGCCGTGCTGACCGTCGTCCGCACCGAGACCGACGACCCCTACACCGACGACGACCTGGACCTGCTGTCCGAGATCGGCCGCCGGGCCGGGCTGGCCGTCGACAACGCCCGCCTGCTGGAGCAGGAACGCGCCTCGGCCCAGCGCCTGGGCCTGCTGCACCGGGCCACTGCCAAGATGTCGGCCGCCGCGACCCCCGGTGAGGTCGCCGCCATCGCCGCCGACCACATCGTCGACCTGCTCGCCGCCGACCACGCGGGACTCTGGGAGGTCCGGGGCGAGTGGCTGCAGGCGCTCACCGGGCACGGCTGGGACCGCGACATGTGGCAGCGGGCCGCCCGGATCCGGACCGACGCGCCGCTGGCGTTCACCGAGGTCCTGTCCGGGCACGAGCCGTTGTGGTTCACCACCGCGCACGAGTGGGCAACGCGCTACCCCGCGGCCATCGGCATCGCACCGGACCACGCCCAGACCATCGGCTACCTGCCGCTCGTCGCCGGTGGGCGCTCGCTCGGGGTCCTCGCGGTCGCCATGCTGACCGAACGACGGCTGTCCGACGCGGACAAGGAGGCGGCCGTCGCCGTCGCCGAGCTCGCCGCGCAGGCGCTGGACCGGGCCTCGATGCTGGAGGCCGAGACCGAGGCCCGCCGGCTCGCCGAGCGCCTCGGCGCGGTCGCGACCGGGCTGGCCAGGGCCACCGACCTGGAGTCGGTCGCCGAGGTCGTCGTCGAGCACGGCCGGATCTCGATCGGGGCCGAGGCGGTCGCGGTGCTCGTCGTCGACGAGGGCGGCACGCTCTCGCTGCTGCGCGAGTCCGGCTGGCCGGCCGACGGCCCGCCGATGCGCACCCCCGGCCGCGCGCATCCGCTGAGCCGCGCCGTCAGCAGCGGGGAGCCGATCTGGAACGCCGGCGAGGCAGCCGAGGGGGAGGTCCGGCGCTACCCGGTGCAGACCGCGGTGCCGCTGATGGTCGCGGCCCGCCCCATCGGCGTCATCGGGCTGCGGTTCCCGGTCGAGCCGGTGTTCACCCCCGAGCAGCGCAGCTTCGTGCTCACGCTGGCCAACCAGTGCGCGCAGGCGATCGTCCGCGCCCAGCTGCACCAGGCGGAGCACGAGGTCGCGGTCACCCTGCAACGCAGCCTGCTGCCCCAACGCCTGCCCGACATCGAACGGCTGTCGCTGGCCACCCGCTACCGCCCCGGTACCCAGGGCACCGAGGCCGGTGGCGACTGGTTCGACGTCCTGGACCTCGGGGACGATCTGGTGGCGCTCGTCGTCGGCGACGTCGTCGGCCGCGGCCCGGCGGCGGCCGCGGTGATGGGGCAGCTGCGGTCCGCGGTCGCGTCGAACCTGGTCAACGGCCAGCCCCCGGCGCGGGCGCTGGAACAGCTCGACCAGTACGCGCTGCGGGTGCGCGGCGCGATGGCCAGCACCGTGGCCATCGCGACGATCGACACCGGGTCCGGCGAGATGCGCTACGCCAGCGCCGGGCACCCCCCGCCGCTGGTCGCCGGCCCGGACGGGGTGCGGACCCTGTCCGAGGGCCGCGGCGTGCCGCTGGGGATCTCGGGTCGGCCACCGTTCCCCGAGGCCGTGGACCGGATGGAACCCGGCGAGACGATCCTGCTCTGCTCGGACGGGTTGTTCGAACGCCGCGACGAGGTCATCGACGACGGCCTGGCCCGGCTGTCCGCCGCGTTCGACGAGCTGTCCGCCGCGCAGCCCCGCGACATGGCGGACACGCTGCTGCACCGGATGTCCGAGGGGATGGTCATCCCGGACGACACGGTCGTCGTCGTCGCGCGGCTGATGCCGCCGCCGCTGCGGATCGCGATCGAGGCCGACCCGAAACGGCTCGCCCCGCTGCGTCGCGCGGTGGCGGCCTGGGCCGCGCGGTGCGGGATGGGCCCGGACGCGGTCAGCGACCTGCAGCTGACCGTCGGCGAGGCCGTCACCAATTCCATCGAGCACGCCTACCTGCCCGAGGACACCGACGGGCGCGCCGGAGTCGACGTCGACCTGGCGTTGACCGCCGACGGCTCGGTCGCGGTGCGCGTCACCGACGGCGGACGCTGGCGGCCCCCGCCGGCCGACCCCGGCTACCGCGGCCGCGGCATTGCGCTCATCCGCGAGCTCGCCGGGGACGTGCACATCGACGCGTCGGACTCCGGCACCACCGTGCGGTTCCTGCTGCCCGCGATCCCGGTCGAGGTGGGCACCCCGGGCGCGGGTCCGCCGGTGGAGTTCGTCGCCGGGGAGCCCGAACCGGACCGCGACCGGGACGACACCTCGTCCGGCGAGGGTGACGACGGCACCGTCCGGGCCCGACTGCGTGCCGTCCCGGACGCGCACGGCGTGCGGATCGGGATCGTCGGCGACCTCGACCTCGGTGGGGTCTCGGCGATCCGGGCCCCGCTGATGGAGCACGTCGACCGCGGGCTGCCGATCACCCTGAACCTGCCCGGGGAGGCGTTCGTCAGCAGCGCCGGGATGGCCCTGCTGTCGGAGGTCGCGCGCCGGATGCGGGCAGGAGGGGCCGCGCTGACCCTCGTCGCGCCCGCCGGCAGCCAGGCCCGTCGTTCGCTGGTCCTGTCGGGTCTCGACACCGTCATCGGCATGTCCGACGACGACGGCGCCTGACCCGACCTGTCCGGACACCCGCGGGGCCCTCCCGCGGGTCGGACGGCGGGTTGAAGCGGTGCCCGTCGCTGTGATGGCATGCGGGACATGAGTCAGGCAGCGACCCTCGGACCCTTGTGGGGGACCCGTCGCGCCGACCACTTCGACCAGGGCTGTCGCCCGAGCTGAGTCCCTCGACCCTGCTCGCCCCGACCTTCCCCTGGAGCATCACCGTGTCCGCGCCCGCTTCCCTGTCCGCGTCCCGCCCCGCCCGCCTGCGTGTCCCGCACGCGCGGCCCGTCACCGCGCCCACCCCGTACGGCCTCGAGGACCTGCAGGAGCTGACCCGCGAGATCGCCGCCGAGGTGCGCGCCGGGCGGCACGAGGTCGTCGTCGACCCGGACCGCCGCTGGTACCGGCTGCTGCGCAGCGACGGCTTCGTCGACGTCTGGCTGATCAGCTGGGCCACCGAGCAGATCGCGGAGCTGCACGACCACGCCGGCTCGCTCGGCGCGCTGACCGTGGTGTCGGGCTCGCTGACCGAGCGCCGCTGGAGCGGCCCGTCCGGGCTGCGCACCCGCACCCTGCGCCACGGCCGCGGCGCCGGGTTCCCGCTGGGCCACGTGCACGACGTCGCGAACACCGCCGAGGCCCCCGCGGTGAGCGTGCACGCCTACTCGCCGCCGCTGTCGGCGATGTCGTACTACGACGTCGAGGAGGTCGCGGGCACCACCGGGCACCACCGCCTGCGCCGCACCCGCACCGAGCTCGTCGAACCCGGGCAGGGTGTCGGATGAGCCGCACCGTCGCCGACCTGCTCGTCGCCGCCCGCGCCCGGCTCGACCGGCCCACCCCGCAGCGCGCCGCGGAGCTCGCCGCCGCCGGGGCGCACCTGGTCGACACCCGGCCGGGCTGGCAGCGCCGCGAGGAAGGGCAGATCCCGGGTGCGCTGGTGATCGAGCGCAACCACCTGGAGTGGCGGCTCGACCCGACCTCCGACGCCCGCGTCCCCGAGGCCGTCGACCACGACGTCACCTGGGTGCTGTTCTGCTCGGAGGGCTACAGCTCCAGTCTGGCCGCCGCGTCGCTGCAGGACATCGGATTGCACCGGGCGACCGACGTCGACGGCGGTTTTCGCGCCTGGGCCGCGGCCGGACTCCCGGTCGAGCCCGGTCAGGACGGTCCGTCGGACGCCACTCGCCCGCCGGACAGGCGCGCGTCCAGGTAGCCCGCCACCAGCGCGGTCAGCTCGTCGACGACGACCGCACGCGCGAACCCCGGCCGCTCCAGCACGTAGCCGGTGGTCAGGTGCTCGACGGTCCGCACGACCGTCCACGCCGCGGCCCGCGCCGCGTCGGTGTCCCCGGCCCCGCGGGTCAGCAGCACCGTCGTGACCAGGTCGTCGATCCGGCCGGCGAACGCGGCGCGGCGCCCGCCGGGGGAACGCGGCAGCTGCTCGACGATCACCCGCAGCAGGTCCGGCTCCTCGCCGAACGTGTCGAGCAGCGCGTCCAGCGTCGCGCGCACCGCTGTGGCGGTCCCGGCGTCCGGCCCGGCCGTGGCGACCGAGTCGAGGAACGCGCGTGAGACGCGAGCCTCCATCGCGTCGAGGTAGCGGTCCAGCACCTCGGTGAGCACCGCGTCCTTGTCCGGGAAGTACTGGTAGAGCGACCCGGGCGACACCCCGGCGACGGCCGCGATCCGCTCCACCATCGTCCGGGATCGCTCCTGGCGCGGCTCGCGCCGCCGGGCCCGGCGGGCGGTCACCGGGTGTCCCGGAACGCGCGTTGAAAGCGAGCATTTGCTCGTGTCAGCATTCGTCCATGCTGGCAGAGCCGCCCGTCGCCCCGCGACGCTTCCGCAGTGCGCCCGAACGCGCGGCGCGCATCGCCCGTCCGCTCGGCCTGGTCGCCGGGGTCCGCGACCCCGACCCGGCACTGCTGGCCGAGATCGGCCGCCGGATGCTCACCCGCGACGAGACCGGCGCCGCGCTGGCCCGCGCGATGGGGCGCGACCGCGACGACCCGCAGCAGGTGACCATGCGCGCCCTGCACACCGCGCTCGCCGCGGGTGCCGCACCGGTCGACGCGCCGCCCGCGCTGCGGGACTTCTTCGCCGCCGTCACAGCGGACCCGGACTGGCTCGACCGGGACCTGCTCGAACGCGGCGCACGCGCCTACCGCAGGCTCGGCCGCAGCCGCGACGACGTGCTGCTCGGCCTGTCACTGATCGGCGGCTACCGCTACGGCGGCCCCACCGAGCTGCTCGTCCGCACCGGCGGGCTCACCGGCGCCGGTGCGATGCGACGCCTCGGCGAGACCCAGGCGTGGGCGTTCGCCGTCAGCCGTCCCGGCGGCATGGAGCCGGGCGGGGAGGGCTGGGTGGCCACGCTGCACGTGCGTGCGATGCACGCGCTCGTCGCGGAGCGGTTCGAACGCGGCGACCGCTACGACGTCGACACCCACGGTCTGCCGATCAACCAGTCCGACGCCGCGGCGACGCTCGGACTGTTCAACAGCACCGCGATCCTCGGCTGCCGCCTGCTCGGGCGGCACGTCCCGCGCGCCGACGGCGCCGCGATCATGCACCTGTGGCGCTACGTCGGGTGGCTCATCGGCGTCGACGACGACTGGCTGTTCGACACCGAGCGCGAGCAGAACGCGTTCAACCACCACATCGTGCTGGCCCAGGGCGAGGTCACCCCGGCAGGCCCGCAGCTCGCGGGCGCCCTGGTCGAGGGGCTGCGCAGCGAGCGGACCGGCGGCCGGGTCGACCGGCTCCGCGGCGCCTGGGAGCGGCGACGGCTGCTGTCGCTGCTGCGGGTGTTTCTGCGCGCCGAGGGCCTGCGCGACCTGGACCTGCCGGTGACCGCGCCGTGGATGTGGCCGTCGCAGGTGCTGCGCAACCTGGTCGAGTCGCTGCTCGTCGCGCGGACGGCCCGGGGGCGGCGGTGGCTGGAGCGGCTCTCGGACCGCCGCGTCGAGGCCGACCTCGCCCGCCGGTTCGGCCGCGAGAAGCCCGGCCCGCGCGACCTGCCCGCCTGACCTGCGCCCGCCGGGATCAGGTGAACGCGCTGATCCCGGTCACGTCGCGGCCCACGATGAGGGTCTGGATCGTCTCGGTGCCCTCGAAGGTGTGGATGGCCTCGATGTCGGCCCAGTGCCGTACGACGTGGTGCTCCAGCAGGATGCCGTTGCCGCCGAGCAGGTCCCGCGCCTCGGAGAGGATCTTGCGGGCGGTCCGGGTGTTGTGCATCTTCGCCAGCCCCGCGACGGTCGGGGACAGCTTCCCCGCCTCGGCCAGGCGCGCGGACTGCATGCAGTAGAGCTGCATGCCGGTCAGGTCGGCGAGCATCGCGACGAGCCGCTGCTGCACGATCTGGAAGCTCGCCAGCGGCTTGCCGAACTGCTCGCGTTCCAGGGCGTAGCGCAGGGCGGCGTCGTAGCCGGCGGTCGCGTGGCCCAGCGCCATCCAGGCGCAGGTGCCCCGGGTGGTCGCCAGCACCGCGGCGCAGTCGGCGAACGTCCGCGCCCGTGCCAGCCGGTTCTCCTCCGGCACCCGGACCCCGTCCAGCTCGATGTCGGCCTGCCAGAGCGCCCGCAGCGACACCTTCCCCGGGATGACGGTGGCCCGGTATCCCTCGGCCGGGGTCTCGACGACGAACCCGAGCACCTCGCCGGAGTCGGTGTCGCGCGCCCACACGACCACCAGGTCCGCGACGCTGCCGTTGCCGATCCAGCGCTTGGACCCGCGCAGCACCCAGTGGTCGCCGTCGCGGGTCGCGGTGGTCTCCAGCGCGACCGAGTCCGAGCCGTGCATCGGCTCGGTCAGCGCGAACGCGCCGAGAGAGTCCATGGTCGACATCGACGGCAGCCAACGCTGCTTCTGCTCCTCCGAGCCGCACATCGCGATCGCCTTCATCGCCAGGCCCGCGTGCACCCCGAGGAACGTGCCGAGCGAGCCGTCGCCGCGGTGCAGCTCCATGTGCACGAGGCCGAGCGCGAGCGGGCTCATCCCGGCCGCCCCGTAGCCCTGGATGTCCTCGCCGACGACCCCGAGCTCCGGCAACCGCCGGAACAGGTGCCAGGGCAGCTCGGCGCGCTCCCAGTAGTCGTTGATGTCGGGGAGGACCTCGGAGTCGACGAACGTGCGGGTGTCGGCGAAGCGCTGCCACTGCTCGTCGGTGAACTGGTCGCGCACCGAGAAGAAGTCGGTGCCCAGGGCCTCGCCCAGCTCGGTGTACGGGGTGGTCGGTGCGGTCATGATCGCGGGCCCCTCGCCGTCGACGGAGACCTGATCCTCACACCGATCCGCCGACCCCGCCGGATCCGTGCGGTGGCGAACGAATCCGGCTCCGGTGCGGGCGCCGGCCCGCACCGGTCATCCGGCCCGGACCGGCCCGAACGCCTCCAGGGCCACGTCCTGCCAGCGCTCCCACTCCGCGATCTGTGCCAGGTACTGCGCTCGGACGGCCTCGAACGACCGGCCGAAGAACACCCGCAGAGGCGGGTCCTCGGCGTCGACGACGGCGAGCAGCGCGGGGACCGTCGCCTCCGGGTCCCCGACGTCGAAGGTCCCCGCGGAGTCCCGGACGTGGTCGTAGTCCGGCAGCGGCGCGCTGTGCCGGGTGGCGTCGAGCCACCCCGTCGCGTACGGGCCTGGCTCGACGTTCGTGACGCGGATCCCGAGCTCGCGGACCTCGCCTGCGAGGGACTGCGTAAGCCCCTCCACCGCCCACTTCGACGCGTGGTACGCGCCGATCCCGGGGAACGCGCGGACGCCACCCTCGCTCGTCACGGTGACGAGATGTCCGCTGCGCTGGCGGCGGAGGACGGGCAGGGCGGCTTGCAGCACCCACAGTGCGCCGAAGAAGTTGGTCTCCATCTGCGCACGGATCTCGTCCTCTCTCAGCTCCTCGACGGCACCGAAGTGCCCGTACCCCGCGTTGTTCACGACGACGTCGAGCCGCCCGAAGTGCTCGACGGTCCGGCGGACGGCGTCGGCCACCGCCCGGCGGTCGGTGACGTCGAGGGAGAGCGGGAGCACCGCGTCGCCGTGGGCGGCGACGAGACCGTCGAGCGTGCGCACGTCCCGCGCCGTGGCGGCGACCCGGTCACCGCGCCGCAGCGCGGCCTCGGCCCACAGCCTCCCGAAGCCCCGCGACGCGCCGGTCAGGAACCACACCTTGTCGTTCGTCATGGCTCCAGCGTGCGTCGTACCGGCACATGCGACAAGCGAGACCTGTGCACGACAGGTATGAGAAGGACGCATACCATGGGGCCATGGCCGAGCTGACCGTCGCCGGGTTGCGGACCGTGTTCGAGGTCGCCCGGCAGGGCTCGTTCAGCGGCGCGGCGACCGTGCTCGGCTACACGCAGTCCGCGGTGTCCCGGCAGGTCGCGGCCACGGAGGCCGCCGCGGGCTCGGAGCTGTTCGAGCGGTTGCCGCGCGGGGTGCGGCCGACGGCCGCCGGTGAGGTCGTCGTCCGGCGGGCGGGCCGGGTGCTCGCCGAGCTCGACGGCGCGCTCGAGGAGGTCGCCGGAGTGCGCGACCGCTTCGCCGGGAGTCTCGTGGCATCGGGGTTCCCGACGGCGACGGCGGTGCTGCTGCCGAGGGCCGTCGCCAGGACGCGTGCCCGGCACTCGGGCCTGCGGGTCGCCCTGCAGGAGGCGGCGAGCCCGGTCCAGGTGCGACGGTTGCGTGCCGGACAGGTGGAGGTGGCGGTGGTCGCGGTGGGCGACGGGCTCCCCGCGCCGGACCTCGACGGCCTGCGTGCCGAGACGCTGCACGTCCCCCGTGGCTCGGGAGTCGCCGTCGGCCGGACGCATCGGCTCGCCGACCGGGACGTGCTCGACGTGGAGGACCTGGTCGGCGAGACCTGGGTGGCCGGAGCGGGCCCGGCCGGCGAGCCGCAGTTCGGCGCGTGGCCGGGCCTGTCCGAGCCGCACATCGGCTACGAGGCGCGCCACTGGGCGACCCGGTTCGGGCTGGTCGCCGCCGGGCTGGCCGTCACCGTGGTGCCCGGCCTCGCCGCGGACTCGGTGCCGCGCGACGTGCGCTGGATCCCGGTGCGCAACCCGGTCGTACCGGACCGTGCGCTGCTCGCGGTCACCGCCGGCGCGCCGTCGGGCGCCGCCTCGGCTCTCGTGCGGGCGATCCGGGAGGAGGCGGCGGCACTGGGTGCGCCTGCTACTCCTTGACCAGGCAGAACGGGTGCCCGATCGGGTCGAGGAACACCCGGAAGCTCGCCGGCGCGGGCTGGACGTCGTGCTTGCGCGCCCCGATCGCCAGCACCGCGGCCTCCCCGGCGTCGAGGTCGGGCACGACGAAGTCGACGTGCCCGCGCTGCGGGCGCACCTGCCCGGGCCACTCGGGCGGGGTGAACTCCCCCTCGGAGATCTGCTGGAACGCCAGCGTGGCGCCCGCCCCACCCGGGTCGAGCTCGACCCAGTCCGGGTCGGTGTCGGTGGGGCCGATCACCGGCCAGCCGGTGATCGCCGAGTAGAACCGGGCGAGCTCCATCGGGTCCGGGCAGTCGAGTGCGAAGAGACGGAACATGGCGATCGGTGCATCGGTCATGGTCGCAGTGTGCCCGCGACCCCCGACGGTCACAGCTCGTCGATCGCCCGCTCGATCCGCCGCACCGACACCGGGTGCCGGGTCTTCATCGGGTGGGCGTAGAGCGAGATGCGCAGCTCCTCGACCATCCAGCCGATCTCCCGCAGCGCCGGCGACGGCTCGGTGCCCTCGGGCAACGCGGCGAGCAGCCCGCGGTACTCGGCCTCGACCGGGGCGATCTCGGCGGTCCACCTGGCGTCGCGGGCGGGGTCGGCGCGCAGCTTCTCCAGCCGCAGCTCGCAGCCCTGCAGGTAGCGCTTCACGTCGCCGAGCCGGGTCGCCCCGGCGGCGGTGACGAAGCCCGGCGCGGTCAGCCGGCCCACGACCGCCGTCACGTCGGCGACGCCGTCGCGGGTGGCCGGGCCGCGCAGGTCCGCCAGCGCCGCACCCACCCGGTGCCACACCTCCAGTACGCCGCGGACGGCGTCGAGGACCTGCAGCGTCGTCGACGGCATCCGCATCCGCAGCAGCTCCGCGAGCCGCGCGTACTGCGCCTCGTCGAACGGGTCGCCGCCGCCACGGACCATCAGGTGGTCGGCGGCGGCGGTGGTGCAGTCGTCGAGCAGGGCGTCGAGCGAGCCGTGCGGGTTGCGCGACAGCGCCAGCCGTGCCCGGTTGTCCAGACCCCGCTGCACCTGTTTGCCCGGGTGGGTGCTGTTCAGGAGCAGGAGCCGCCGGGCGCCGCGGTGGTGGGCGGGGTCGCGCTCGGACGCCGTCGCGTACACCCGGACGTCGGCGCTCGTGCCGCGGTCGCGCAGGCCCGGGTAACCGGTGACCGTGTGCGCGCCGCGCCGGATCGGCAGCTCGCGGGGGAGCTCGCCGATCGTCCACGACGTCAGCCCGGTCGCCTCGACATCGCTGCCCGCGGCGGCCAGCTCCTCCCGCACCTTCGGGGCGAGGGCGCGGCGCAGCCGGTCCAGGTCGGTGTCGCGGGCCAGCTCGGCACCGGACTCGTCGAGCACCCGGAACGTCACCGTGAGGTGCTCGGGCAGCCGCTCCAGCTCCCAGTCCTCGCGCCGGATGTGCACGTCGCGCATCCGGCCGAGCTCGTCCTCCAGGACGTCCAGCAGCGGACGTCGCCCGGTCTCGCCGCGCAACCGGGCCAGCACCGCCTTCGCGTGGTCCGGGGCGGGGGAGAAGTTGCGGCGCAGGTTCCGCGGCAGCGTCCGGATCAACGCGGTGACGAGCTCCTCGCGCAGCCCCGGCACCTGCCAGGTGAACGGCGTCGGGTCGACCTGGTTCAGCGCCGCCACCGGCACGTCGACGGTCACGCCGTCCTCGTGGTGGCCCGGCTCGAAGGCGTAGGACAGCGGCAGCGTCAGCCCGCCCGCCTCGACGTGGTCGGGGTAGTGGTCGCGGTCGACCTGCTTCGCGGCCTCGGTCGCGAGCATCTCCTCGGTGTAGGTCAGCCGGTCCGGGGACCGCGTCGACTCCCGCTTCCACCAGCGGTCGAAGTGCGCCCCGGAGACGACGTCGGCGGGGACCCGCTCGTCGTAGAAGGCGAACAGGGTGTCCTCGTCGACGACGAGGTCGCGCCGGCGCGCCCGGTGCTCCAGCTCCTCGACGCTGTCGAGCAGCTCCCGGTTGGCGTGGAAGAACGGGTGCCGGGTGTCCCAGTCGCCCTCGACGAGAGCGTGGCGCAGGAACAGGTCGCGGCTCACCTCGGCGTCGATCCGGCCGTAGGCGACAGTGCGGTCGGCGACCAGCGGCAGCCCGTGCAGGGTGACCCGCTCGGTCGCGACGGCGCTCCCGCGCTTGCGTGACCAGCGCGGTTCCGAATACGTCTTCTTGACGAGATGTTCGGCGAGCGGCTCGATCCAGTCCGGCTGCACCGGTGCGACGGTCCGCGCCCACAATCTCGTCGTCTCGACGAGTTCGGCGGCCATCACCCAGCGCGGTGGCTTGCGCGCCAGCCCCGAGCCGGGCCAGATCGCGAACTTCGCGCCGCGGGCACCCAGGTAGTCCTTGGGGCCCCTGCGCTCCTTCCTGCCGGCTGTGCCCTTCTCCGCGCCCTTCCCTGTGTTCTTCTCGGAGAGCGGGTCCTGCATGCCGACCTGCGACAGCAGACCGGCGAGGACGGACTGGTGGATCCGGTCGGCGTGCCGCGGCCACTCGGGGTCGTGGTCGTTGACCTCCATTCCGGAGCTGCGTGCGGCCTGCCGGAGCTGGCCGTGCAGGTCCCACCATTCGCGCACGCGCAGGTAGTGGAGGAAGTCCTCGCGCAGCTCGCGCCGGAACCGGCTGCCCGACAGCTCGTCGCGGCGCTGCTGCAGGTGGTCCCACAGCCGCAGGAACGCGAGGAAGTCCGAGCCGTCCTCGGCGAAGCGGCGGTGCCGCTCGTCGGCGGCCTGGCGCTGCTCGGTCGGCCGCTCGCGCGGGTCCTGCACGCTCAGGGCGGCGGCGATGACCAGCACCTCGCGCAGGCAGCCGTTGCGGTGCGCCTCGACGAGCATCCGGCCCAGCCGGGGGTCCACCGGCAGCCGCGCCAGCGACTGCCCGACGGCGGTCAGCGAGCGCCGGTCCGGCCGCAGCGCGCCGAGCTCGTGCAGTAGGTCCAGACCGTCGGCGACGGCGCGCCGGTCCGGCGGCTCGACGAACGGGAACTCCGAGATCTCGCCCAGGTCCAGGGCGATCATCTGCAGCACGACCGACGCCAGGTTGGTCCGCAGGATCTCCGGGTCGGTGAACTCGGGGCGGGCGTCGAAGTCGTCCTCGGCGTACAGCCGGATCGCGATGCCGTCCGAGGTGCGGCCGCAGCGACCGGAGCGCTGGTTCGCCGAGGCCTGGGAGATCTTCTCGATCGGCAGCCGCTGCACCTTGAGGCGGCGCGAGTAGCGCGAGATGCGCGCGGTCCCGGTGTCGACGACGTAGCGGACGCCGGGGACGGTCAGCGAGGTCTCGGCGACGTTGGTGGCCAGCACGACCCGGTTGCCGGCGTGCGGCGCCCACACGCGCTGCTGCTCGGCCGTCGACAGGCGGGCGTAGAGCGGCAGGATCTCGGTGTTCCGCAGGTTGCGCCGCTCCAGGGCCTCGGTGGCCTCCCGGATCTCGCGCTCGCCGGGGAGGAACACCAGCACGTCGCCGGGGCCCTCGCGCTGCAGCTCGACGACGGCGTCGCCGATCGCGTCGTCCAGCTGCCGGTCGGGATCGGCGTCCGGGTCGTCGGGGTCGACGACGGGCCGGTACCGCACCTCCACCGGGAACGTGCGCCCGGAGACCTCGACGATCGGCGCGGGCGTCGGCTCGCCGCTCTCCGAGGCCGCGCCGAAGTGCCGGGCGAAGCGCTCCGGGTCGATCGTCGCGGAGGTGATGACGACCTTGAGGTCGGGACGGCGGGGGAGCAGCCGGGTCAGGTACCCGAGGATGAAGTCGATGTTGAGGCTGCGCTCGTGCGCCTCGTCGATGATCAGCGTGTCGTAGGCCAGCAGGTCCTTGTCCCCGGCCAGCTCGGCCAGCAGGATGCCGTCGGTCATCAGCTTGACCATGGTCGAGTCGCCGACGGCGTCGGTGAACCGGACCTTCCAGCCGACCGCCCCGCCGAGCTCGACGCCCAGCTCCTCGGCGATCCGGGTGGCGACGGTGCGCGCGGCGAGCCGCCGCGGCTGGGTGTGCCCGATCATCCCGTGCACACCGCGGCCCAGCTCGAGACAGATCTTCGGCAGCTGCGTCGTCTTCCCGGAGCCGGTCTCCCCGGCGACGATCACGACCTGGTTGTCGCGGATCGCGTCGGCGATCTCCTCGCGGCGCGCGGAGACCGGCAGCGTCGCGGGGTAGGAGATCCGCGGCAACGCGGCGCGCCGGCGTGCGATGCGGTGCTCGGCCTTCGCGACGGCGTCGGCGACCCGCTGCTGGGCGCGCCCGTCGCGGGCCCGGTCCAGCCTGCCGCGCAGGCGCTCGGCCTCGGCCGGGCCGATGGAGTCGAGACGCTCGCGCAGGGCGGTGAGCTCGGCGTCGTCGAGCGGGGGGAGCGGCGGCTCGGCGTCGCGGCCCCCGCCGGTGCGGCGACGCGGCCGGCCGGCGTCGGTCTCTGCGGCCGGGATGGGGCCCGAGGGGGCCGGGCCGTCGCGGTCGGGGCCGCGACGGCCGGGCTGGTCGGGGCCGGGCGCCGTGACGGCAGCGCGCCGACCCCGAGGCCCGCGGCGGCGCTGCGTCGATGCACGGCGGCGCTGCTGATCGCGGGCCGGGACGCCGCGCGCGGCGCCCTCCGTCCCGGGGGCGGCCTGCGCTGCGGCGAGGTCCGTTGAGGTGGTCTCGTGTGGAGGTGTGTCCTGCGGGGTGCCGGAGTTCCCGCCGCGCGGCTGGTGCTCGCCCCGGGCGCCGGGTCGGCGGCGGGGTCGGCGCGGTCGGTCGTGCGACGACGGCTGTGCGGAGGTCGGAGACGGGACGGGTTCGCTGGACATCGTTCGTTCAGTCTGCCTGCTCGCCCGGGACCGGGCGTGCGCCGACCATGGTGACCGGCCTCGCAGGCGTCGTCGAATGGATTTCGAGAAGGGGAGGTATGGGGTCCGAACCGGACGCCGGTCGCCTCGCGGCGAGTGGCGCATCGTGGCTCCAGCCGAACGGAACTCCACGGTGGCGGTTATCTATTGCGGCCCGGGGACTCGGTTCGCCCGGCTCGGACAGTCGGTGCAACGGGCGGGGGTCGCGGTTCATTCCCGCCCCGGGTGAGGAATCCCGGATGACTCCCCGTCCCCGTCGGGCTCCGCTGCGGCGAGCCGGGCCAGCAGGTCGCGCAGCCGGGTCCGGTCGGCCCCGTCGAGCGGGGCGAGGAACTCGGCGGCCAGCGCGCGGGCCTCGGTCGCGGCCCCGGTGGCCAGGCGTTCACCCTCGTCGGTGAGGTGGACCAGCCGACGTCGCTGGTCGGTCTCGGACCGGGTGCGGGTCAGCCAGCCGTTGCGCTCCATCCGGCGCAGCAGCTCGGTGGTGGTGCCCTTGTCGGTCGCCGCGAGCGACCCGAGCGTGACCTGGTCGATCCCGGGCCGTCGGCGCAGCGCGTCGAGCATCGCGTACTGCGGCTTGGTCAGCTGCGGGACGCGTTGCTGCCAGGCCGCGGTGTGGGACTGCAGGACCCGGCGGAGCAGGTGCACGACCGCCTCGTCGGCACCCGGGTTACGCTCGATCATGCGACAAGTATAGTTCGTATTCAAACAGTTAGTATACGAACTAGTTGGGAGGTGGCCCGGTGCGACTCGTCGTGGGGATCACCGGCGCGACCGGCGCGATCCTCGGGATCCGTCTGCTGGAGGCGCTGCGCGAGGCCGAGGTCGACACGCATCTCGTGCTCTCCAGGTGGGCGCGGGCGACGATCGTCGAGGAGACCGGCTGGACGGTGCCCGAGGTCGAGGCGCTGGCCGGGACCGCGCATCCGTTCGGGGACCAGGCCGCGTCGATCTCGTCCGGCTCGTTCCGGACCGACGGGATGGTCGTCGTCCCCTGCTCGATGAAGACGCTCGCGCAGATCCGGCACGGGATCGCCGACGGGCTCGTCGCCCGCGCCGCCGACGTCACGATCAAGGAGGACCGGAAGCTGGTCCTCGTGCCGCGGGAGACCCCGCTGTCGGAGATCCACCTCGAGAACATGCTGGCCCTGCGCCGCACCGGGGTGCGGATCGTCCCGCCGATGCCCGCCTTCTACAACCACCCGGCCGGGCTGGACGACGTCGTCGACCACGTCGTCGCACGCATCTGCGACCAGTTCGACCTGCCCGCCCCGCGGGCCCGCCGCTGGACCGGCGGGTCCGCCCGTCAGAGGAGGAGCGCCTGATGGACACCTTCCGCGACTACCTGGCCGAGCTCGAGCGGCACGGCCAGCTCCTGCGCATCGACGACGAGGTGAAGGCCGAGCCCGACCTCGGTGCCGCCGGTGCCGCCGCACCGAAGCTCGGCGACCGAGCCCCTGCGCTGCTGTTCACCGACGTCGCCGGGTTCCGCGACCCGAACATCGTGCTCAACGCGCACGGCTCCTGGGCCAACCACGCCGTCGCGCTCGGGTTGCCGCCGGAGACCCCGGTGCGTGAGCAGGTCGAGGAGTTCGGCCGTCGCTGGGACGCCTTCCCGGTGCCGGTCGAGCGGCGCGCCGACCCGCCGTTCGCGGAGAACACCGTCGCCGGCGAGGCGGTCGACCTGTTCGCGCTGCTGCCGCTGTTCCGCATCAACGCCGGCGACGGCGGCTTCTACATCGACAAGGCCGCCGTCGTCAGCCGCGACCCCGACGACCCGGACTCCTTCGGCAAGCAGAACCTGGGCATCTACCGGATGGAGGTCCAGGGACCGCGCACGCTCGGGCTGCAGCCCGTCCCGCAGCACGACATCGCGCTGCAGCTGCGGCGCGCCGAGGAGCGCGGCGAGGACCTGCCGGTCGCGATCGCGCTCGGCAACGAGCCGACGATCCCGCTGGTCGCGGGCATGCCGATCGCCTACGCCGACAGCGAGTACGAGATGGCGGGCGCCCTGCGCCGCTCGCCCTGCCCGATCGCCACCGGCCCGGAGACCGGGCTCGACGTCCCGTGGGGCTGCGAGATCCTGCTGGAGGGCGTCGTCCTCGGGCGCGAGCGGCACTTCGAGGGCCCGTTCGGCGAGTTCACCGGGCACTACTCCGGCGGCCGGCGCATGCCGCAGATCCGCATCGACCGGGTGTCCCACCGGACCACGCCCTACTTCGAGCACCTCTACATCGGCATGCCGTGGACCGAGTGCGACTACCTCATCGGGCCCAACACCTGCGTCCCGTTGCTCAAGCAGCTGCAGGCCGAGTTCCCCGAGGTGCGCGCGGTCAACGCGATGTACACCCACGGGCTGCTCGCGATCGTCTCGGTCCGCAACCGCTACGGGGGCTTCGCCAAGGCCGTCGGGATGCGGACCATGACCACCCCGCACGGCCTCGGCTACTGCAAGGTCGTGATCTGCGTCGACGACACCGTGGACCCGTTCGACCTGCCCCAGGTCATGTGGGCGCTGTCGACCAAGATGCACCCCGCGCACGACCTGGTGACCCTGCCCGACATGCCGGTGCTGCCGCTGGACCCGGGTTCCGACCCGGCCGGCATCACCCACAAGCTGATCATCGACGCCACCACGCCGACCGCCCCGGACGACCGCGGGCACTACTCCCAGCGCGTCGTGCCGCCCGACGACACCGCGGCCTGGGTCGAGCGTCTGGGCCGGCTCGTCGCCGGCGACCGGAAGGAGAACCGCTGATGACCTGCCCCCGCTGTTCCACCGACGGCGCCGCCGTGCTCGCGACCTCCCCGGTCCTCGGGGTGTGGACCGTGCACCGCTGCGGGCTGTGCGGCTTCGTCTGGCGCGACACCGAGCCGCCTGCGGTCCGCGACGTCGCGCACTATCCGGACCGGTTCCGGGTCACCGCCGACGACGTGGCCGCCGCGGTCGACGTGCCGACCGTGCCGGCGCGCCGGACGTGACCCCGACGCTGATGTGGGAGGCCCGCGCCGCCGACGGCCGCCGCGACGAGCTCCTCGACCACGTGCGCGAGCGGGCCGCCGTCGCGCTGGCCGGTGCCGAGCGCCACGAGCTGTTCGTCGCCGACGGCGGGCGGGTCGTCGTGATCGCGGTCGGGGTGCCGGCCGGGACGACGCTGCCCGAGCCGCCCGGCGAGCTGCTGGCCCGGCCGCCGCACTCCTGGGGCTTCGACCGGGTCGACCCCTGACCGGCCCTCAGCCGGCCGTGAGGGCTGCGAGCACCCCGTCCGTCCACGGCGTCCACGCCTCGATAGCCCACGGCCCGAAGTCCCGGTCGGTCAGGACGACGGCCGCGGCGCCCGCGTCCGGGTCGACCCACAGGAACGTGCCGGACTGCCCGAAGTGCCCGAACGTCCGTGGCGACGAGTGCTCCCCGGTCCAGTGCGGGGACTTGCCGTCGCGGATCTCCAGGCCCAGGCCCCAGTCGTTCGGTCGCTGGCGGCCGTAGCCCGGCAGCAGCCCGTCGAGACCGGGGTACGCGACAGTGGTCGCCTCGGCGACGGTCCGCGGGTCCAGCAGCCGCGGGGCCTGCAGCTCGGCGGCGAAGCGTGTCAGGTCCTCGACGGTCGAGACGGCGCCGGAGCCGGCGGCCCCCTCCAGCCGGGTGTGCCCCATCCCGAGCGGTGTGCAGACGGCCTCGTGCAGGTACTCGGCGAACCCGATGCCGGTCGCGGCCGCGATGGCGTCGGCGAGCACGGCGAAACCGGTGTTGGAGTAGATCCGCTTCTCCCCGGGGGCGGCCTTGACCTCGTCGGTGTCGAAGGCCAGGCCCGAGGTGTGCGCGATCAGGTGCCGCACCGTCGCACCCTCCGGGCCGGCCGCGTCGTCCCAGTCGACGGCACCCTCCTCGACCGCGACGAGCGCCGCGTAGGCCGAGAGCAGCTTGGTCACCGACGCCAGCGCGAACTCGCGGTCGACGTCGCCCGCGGTGGCGAGCACCGTGCCGTCCGCGGCGACGACGGCGGCGCCCACGTGGTCGACCGGCCAGTCCAGGACCCGGCGCACCGCCGGGGCGAGCTCGGTCACGACTCGAGGTGCGGTCGGGTACGCATGACGTCCATCCTGGCAAACGGGCGGCCGTCCAGTCGCCCCGAGACCGGCCCGGGAGGACGTCGTGCCCCTGCACCACGAGGTGACCGGGTCGGGACCGCCGCTGCTGCTGATCCAGGGCGGCGCGTCCGAGGCGGGCGCGGCACGGATGCTCGTCGACGAGCTGGCCGTGACCCACCGGGTGCTCACCTACGACCGTCGCGGGATCGGGCGCAGCCCGGCCGACGACGACGTCCCGGTCCCGCTGACCGCGCACGCCGACGACGCGGCCGGGCTGCTGGCGGGCACCGGACCCGCGGCCGTCGTGGGGGTGAGCATCGGCGCGGTGATCGGGCTGCTGCTCGCCGTCCGGCACCCGGGCCTGGTCACGACGCTCGTCGCGCACGAGCCACCGCTGCCCGGCCTGGTCCGCGACGCGGCCTTCGAGGCCGCCATGGACCGGGTCGAGGACCTGGTCGCCCGCGACGACATCGGCGCCGCGATCCGGACGATGGCCGCGCTGACCTCCGGCGACGACCCGGTCGAGCCCGGCTACCGGCCCGAGCCGCCGTCGGGGGACCCGCAGCCCGCACTGCGCCGCTTCCTGCGCCACGACGTCCCGGCCGTGCGGGCCGCCCGGATCGACCCGGCCGACGTCACCGCCAGCGGGGTGCGGGTGATCCCCACCGGCGGCTACGAGTCGCGCGGGCGCTGGGAGCACCGGTGCGCCGAAGCCCTGGCCGCCGGGATCGGGCGGGGCCTGGTCGAGCTGCCCGGGGGCCACGACGGCCCGGTGACCCACCCCGTCGCGGCCGCCGCCGCGCTGCGCGGACTGGTCGGTGGCACGTGAGCGGGACGCCCCGGGCCGGCACCGTGCTGGTCGGGACCTCGGGGTGGCGCTACCCGCCGTGGCGCGGCACGTTCTATCCGCCGGGGCTGGTGCAGCGCCGGGAGCTGGAGTACCTGTCCCGGAAGGTCACCTCGATCGAGATCAACGGGTCGTTCTACTCCCTGCAACGCCCGGAGAACTACCGCGCCTGGGCCGAGCAGGTCCCGGCCGGGTTCGTGTTCGCGGTGAAGGGCCCGCGCTTCGTGACGCACCTGAAGCAGCTGCGCGACGTCGCGGTGCCGGTCGCGAACTTCCTCGCCTCCGGGGTGCTCGGTCTGGGGCCCGCACTGGGCCCGGTGCTGTGGCAGCTGCCGCCCCGCATGCGCTTCGACGCCGACCGGGTGGCCCGCTTCCTGGAGCTGCTGCCCTCGACCACCACGGCCGCCGCCCGGGCCGCGACCGGACACGACGAGCGACTCGACGGCCGGGCGCTCGTCGAGACCGACGCCGACCGCCCGCTGCGGCACGCGGTCGAGCCGCGACACCCGTCGTTCCGGGACCCGGCGTTCACCGCGCTGCTGCGCGAGCACGGCGTCGCCCTGGTGCAATCGGACTCGGCGGGCACCTGGCCGGTGTTCGACGAGGTCACCGCCGATCTCGTCTACCTGCGGCTGCACGGCCAGGGCGAGCTCTACGCCGGTGGCTACACCGCCGCAGCGCTCGACTGCTGGGCCGCCCGCATCCGGGCCTGGCGCGACGCCGGGCACGACGTCGTCTGCTACTTCGACAACGACGCGAAGGTCCATGCACCGACCGATGCCCGGGCCCTGCTCGACCGGCTCGGCTGACCCGTTCGGTCCTGTACCCGCACGGCTGAACGGCCCTGTCCTCAGATTTGTTGATAAGAGCGGACCAGCTGATACGCGGGCCGCCGTCGCCGCGACAGCCGTGACGTGACCACTCCGCAGAACCGCCACGGCACCCCGGACCTCTCCGGCCCGCCGCAGCAGCAGTCCGGCCCGCACCGCGTCCCGCAGCAGTACCCGGGCCCCCAGGGCCCCGGCCACCACCGGCAGCAGTACGCGCAGGACCCGCGCGGCGCCGCGCCGCAGGGCCGGGCGCCGCACCACCAGCCCCGGCCGCAGCACTCCGGCGGGCACCCGAACCCGTACTACGACGGCAACCCCGACGTCCCCTTCGGCGGTCCGC
This sequence comes from Pseudonocardia sp. EV170527-09, assembly GCF_008369905.1. NCBI lineage: Bacteria > Bacillati > Actinomycetota > Actinomycetes > Pseudonocardiales > Pseudonocardiaceae > Pseudonocardia > Pseudonocardia sp. EV170527-09. Next base: position 12,436 of record NZ_VRMC01000049.1, on the reverse strand, counting down.
CCTTCGGCCGCACCAACCCGGGCGGGATGCCGCAGCAGCAGGCGCCCGCCGGAGCCCAGCCCTGGCCGAGCGCGGCCCAGCGCGCCGCCGTCCCGCAGCAGCGCACCGGGGCCCCGGCCGTCGCCGTCCCGGCCGTCGCGCCGCGCAACGGCTTCGGCGTCACCGCGCTGGTGCTCGGGATCCTCGGCCTGCTCTTCTCCTTCGTCCCGTTCATCGGGGTGATCGCCTGGCCGCTGGTGCTGCTGGGTCTGCTGTTCGGCGTGCTCGGTGTCGTCCGGGCGAGCCGGGGCCGGGCGGACAACCGTGGGGTCGCGATCGCGGGCACGGTGCTCTCGGCGATCGGGCTGGTGGTCTGCGTCCTCTACGCCTCGGTGTTCGCCGCCGCGGTGTCCGGCCTGCCGACGACCGTGCCGACCGCGGCCCCGGCCGTGTCCGCGCCGGAGTCCGACGCCGACGCGTCGGCGCCCGCGACCACCGGTGGTGACGTGATCACCTACGAGGTCAGCGGTTCCGGCACCGCCGGGAACATCACCTACGTCAAGGACGACACGATGGGCATGGAGCAGGTCAACGGGACCTCGCTGCCCTGGACCAAGGACGTCACCTTCGACGCGGGTGTCCTCACCTTCCAGCCGCTGTCGTTGATGGCCCAGTCCGGGTCCGGCGGGAGCGGCGAGATCTCCTGCCGCATCCTGCGCAATGGTGAGGAGATCACCTCCTCGACCAGCTCAGGTCCCTACGCGGTCGTGAGCTGCAACGGCAGCTGACCCCCACACGTACGTCGGGACGCTCCCCAGCGACGTGCTCCCGCAGTCGCTGGAGTGGTCACACACGACGAGCGTCCCGACGGACGACGAGGCCCTCCCCGGGGACGCCCGGGGAGGGCGTCCCCGTGTCCCCGGTCAGACCGCCAGCCCCAACGCCAGAGCCAGCACGCCCAGCAGCGGCGGCCCCAGCTGGATCGACGCCGGTCGCCGCTTCGACGGGTCCGACAGCAGCAGCACCAGACCGGCGGCGACCATCGAGCCCGCCCCGGTGAACACCAGCGTCAAGCCGACGCTGCGGGCGCCGGTCGCGAACACCACGGTCCCGAGCAGCACGGCGACGGAGAGGAACAGGTTGTAGAAGCCCTGGTTGAACGCCAGTGCCCGGGTCTGCTCCGCCTCCGCGCGGTCCGTACCGAAGGTCGCCCGGGCCCGTTCGGTGGTCCAGAGCAGCGACTCCAGCACGAAGATGTAGACGTGGATCAGTGCCCCGATCCCGGTCAGCACCAGCCCGGCGACGATCACGACGCCCCCCTCCGCGGCGGAGCCGTTCCGTCGCAGAAGGACCGTAGTGGGCGCGGTGGCAGCGGGGTCAGCGGCTCGCGGCCCGCCGGTACTGCCAACTCGCCAGCGGCGCGAACACCGCGACGATCGCGACCGACCAGATCAGCACGTAGAGCACCGGGTGCTGCAGCGGCCAGGCGTCCGAGACGGACGCGGACGCCGGGATCGCGCCGTCGTTGCCGAACAGGGACCGTGCGGCCGCGGTCACCGCCGAGACCGGGTTCCACTCGGCGAACACCCGTAGCGGGCCGGGCAGCGAGTTCAGCGGCACGAAGGTGTTCGCGAGGAACGTCAGCGGGAAGATCACGACGAACGACGCGTTGTTCACCACCTCCGGGCTCGGCACGAGCAGCCCGACGAACGCCATCACCCAGGAGAAGGCGTAGGCGAACACGATCAGCACGGCGAACCCGGCGAGCGCCTCGCCGACCGAGGTGTGGATCCGCCACCCGACCAGCAGCCCGGTCAGCGACATCACCACCAGCACGATCAGGTTGTTCACCACGTCGGAGAGCGTCCGGCCGGTCAACACCGCCGACGACGACATCGGCAGCGACCGGAACCGTTCGATGATGCCCTTCTTGACGTCCTCGGCGAGCCCGGCGCCGGTGTTCGTGGCCCCGAAGATGACGGTCTGCGCGAAGATCCCGGCCATCAGGAACTCGCGGTACCCGGCCCCGCCCCCGGTCGGGTCGATCGCGCCGCCGAAGACGTAGGCGAACAGCAGCACGAACATGATCGGGGACAGGGTCGTGAAGACCAGCAGGTCCGGGACCCGCTTGATCTTGATCAGGTTGCGCTTCGCGACGACGGAGGCGTCGGCGAGCATGGTGGCGGCGGCGTTCACGGGGTCGGCTCCTCGGCCTGGTCCGCCTCGTCGGCGGGGCGCCCGGTCAGGGTGAGGAAGACGTCGTCGAGCGTCGGGCGGCGCAGCCCCGCGTCGTCGACCTTGGTGCCGGAGTCGGCGAGCCGGTCCAGCGCGGCGCGCAGCACGTCGACCCCGCCGCTGACCGGCATGGTCAGCGAACGGCGGTGCCGGTCGAGCACCGCCTCGCCGACGCCGAGCGGGGCCAGGTGCGCGGCGGTCGCGTCGAGGTCCGCGGCCGCGCTGACGGTCACCTCGAGCCGCTCCCCGCCGACCTGGGACTTCAGCTGGTCCGCGGTGCCGCGGGCGATGACCCGGCCGTGGTCGATGACCACGATCTCGTCGGCCAGCGCATCGGCCTCCTCCAGGTACTGGGTGGTGAGCAGCAGCGTCGTCCCGCGTGCGACGAGCCCGCGGATCACGTCCCACAGGTCGTTGCGGCTGCGCGGGTCCAGCCCGGTGGTCGGCTCGTCGAGCAGCAGCACCGGCGGGTCGGCGACGAGCGCCCCGGCCAGGTCCAGCCGGCGTCGCATCCCGCCGGAGTAGGTGCGGGCAGGTCGGTCCGCGGCGTCGGTCAGGCCGAAGTCCGCCAGCAGCTCACGGGCACGGTCCCGGGCCCGGCGGCGCCCCAGGTGGTAGAGCCGCCCGACCATCTCCAGGTTCTCGAAACCGGTCAGGTACTCGTCGACCGCGGCGTACTGCCCGGACAGGCCGATCCGGCTGCGCACCGCGGCGGGGTCGGCCAGCACGTCGACACCGGCGACGGTGGCCGTGCCCGCGTCCGGTGTCAGCAGTGTGGTCAGCACCCGGACGACCGTGGTCTTCCCGGCGCCGTTCGGGCCCAGCAGGCCGAGCACGGTCCCCTCCGGCACCGACAGGTCCACCCCGTCGAGTGCCCGCAACGACCCGTAGGTCTTGACCAGTCCCGTGGCGCGGATCGCGTCCGGCATCGTGAAGTCCCCCTCGAACGACGTGAGCGGACGCCACTGTGCACCACGACCCTGACAGATTCGGCCCTGTTTCCGGTCAGCGCCGCACGTGCGCGACCAGCATCCGACGCCCGACCAGCATCAACGCCGCCGACACCAGCATCACGACGGCGTTGACCGTCCACGCGGTCGGGAAGCCGGCGTGGGTGGCGAGCGAGCCGAAGACGATCGGTCCGGCGAAGCCGCCGGCGTAGACGCCGACCTGCACGATCGACGTCGCCGCAGCCGGGGCGGACGGGTTGAGCCGCACGACGGCGAACTGCAGCAGACCCGGCCACGCCCACCCGAGCCCGAACGCCAGCACCACGCCGACGACCAGCGCGGGCGTCCCCGGGACGGCGAGCAGCACGAAACCGGCCGCGCCGGACGCCAGACTCGCCGCCACCACGGCCACGTGGCCACCGGTGCGACGGTCCGCCAGCCACCCGTGCAGCAACCGCGCCGACAGGCCCACGACGCTGCCGAGGGTCAGCACCAGCCCGGCGAGACCGGGGTCGATCCCACGGTCCACCGCCGACGCGACCAGGAAGATGCCGAGCGCCGTCGCGGTCCCGGCGGCCAGCCCGGAGGCCGCGCCGATCACCGCGAGCGCGCCCGTCGCCCGGTCACCCTTCGCGGCGCGGGCCGGCGGCCGGGCGTCGGCCCGCGGGCAGGCGAACAGCGCGGCGAGGGCCAGCAGGGCGCCGATCCCGTAGGCCCAGCGCCAGCCCACGGTCAGTGCCACCGCGGGGACGGCCAGCCCGGCCAGCAGCGTCGCCGCCGGGATCGCGGCCTGCTTCACCCCGAACGACAGCCCCATCCGGTGCGCGGGCACCGAGCGCGCGAGCGTCAGGTTCGACGACAGCTGGCCCATCACGTTGCACCAGGCGCCGCAGAGCAGCAGCACGACGAGCGCGACGTAGGACCGCGCGCCCAGTGCCAGGGCCGCCATCAGCACCGCCGCCCCGACGACGGCGACCCGGCTGGTCACCCGCGACCCGGCCCGCTCGACGACCATCCCGACCGGCAGCGAACACAGCGCACTGACCCCGAAGTACAGCGCGACGACCAGCCCCAGCCCGGACGGGTCGAAGGCCAGGTCGCGCGACAGCTGCACCGCCAGGGCACCGGTGAGGAACACCGGCAGCACCGACGCCGTCGTCACGATCACCGCGCCGGTGGCGACGCGGAGGGCGGACGGTGCCGCGGTGTCCGTCGTGCCCGTTTCGGTTGCGATGCTCACGTTCAGCAACGCTAACCGATATGCGTCATCCCTGGATGCGGGAGTTCCCGCGACCTGCCCACTCCTTCTCGCGCAGCTCGAACTTCTGGACCTTGCCGGTGGAGGTCTTGGGCAGCTCGTCGACGATCTCGACGTACTTCGGCGCCTTGTAGCGGGCTATCGTCGTCTTGACGTGGTCGATGAGCTCCTGCGGCTCGGCCGAACGGCCTGCGCTGAGCACGGCGAAGCCCTTGCAGACCTCGCCCCACTTCTCGTCCGGCACCCCGACGACGGCGGCCTCCAGCACGGCGTCGTGCGACACGATCGCCTGCTCGACCTCGACGGTGGAGATGTTCTCCCCACCGGAGATCACGACGTCCTTGGCCCGGTCACGCAGCTCGACGTACCCGTCGGGGTGCACGACCCCCAGGTCCCCGGAGTGGAACCAGCCGCCCCGGAACGCCTCCGCGGTCTTCTCCTCGTCGCGGTGGTAGCCCTTCATGACGTTGTTGCCGCGCATCACGATCTCGCCCATCGTGGCGCCGTCGCGGGGGACGTCGGCCATCTGCTCGTCGACCACCCGCACCCGGTCCGCGCACACCATGCCGACGCCCTGGCGGGCCTGCAGCCGGGCCCGCTCCTCGCCGTCGAGGTCGTCCCAGGCGTGCTGGTACTGGTTCACCGCGTACGGCCCGTAGGTCTCGGTGAGCCCGTACACGTGCACGATCCGGAACCCCATCCGCTCCATCTGCAGGATCGTCGTCGGCGACGGCGGCGCCCCGGCCGTGGTGATCACCAGCTGGTAGTCCAGGGGGACGGCCTCGGGCGCGTTCATGATCGTCGTGACGACGGTCGGGGCGCCGTTGAGGTGGGTGACGCCGTGCTCGCCGATCAGCCGCCAGATGGTGTCGCCGCGGACCTCGCGCAGGCAGACGTGGGTGCCACCGACCGCCGTCACCGCCCACGGGGTGCACCAGCCGTTGCAGTGGAACATCGGCAGCGTCCACAGGTAGACGCTGTCCGCGCTGTGCCCGGAGTGGACGATCTCGCCGAAGGAGTTCAGGTACGCACCGCGGTGGTGGTACTCGACGCCCTTCGGGTGGCCGGTCGTCCCCGAGGTGTAGTTGATCGTGATGGTGGCGCGCTCGTCGTCGACGGCCCACGGCCGCGGGGCGTCCGAACCGCGGGCGAGCAGGTCGGCGTAGCCCAGACCGGAGCCGACGCCGTCGCCGGGCGCCGCCGGGTCGACGACGGTGACGATCTCGCGGACCGTCGCCAGCTCGTCGGCGACCGGGCGGACCGTCTCGTACAGGACAGCGTCGACGACCAGCACCGTGGCCGCCGAGTGGTCCAGGATGTAGCGGACCTCCTCGGTCGACAGGCGCGTGTTGATCGCGACCAGGACCGCGCCCGCGAGCGGAACCGCGAAGTGCGCGACGAGCATCTCCGGGACGTTCGGCAGCAGGTAGGCGACCCGGTCACCGGGTTCGACGCCCGACGCGGCGAGTGCGTTCGCCACCCGGGTCGCCTCCGCCGCGAACTCGGCGTAGGTGTACCTGCGGTCGCCGTGGACGATCGCCGTGGACTCCGCGAACACCTCCGCCGAGCGGCCCAGGAAGGCCAGCGGGGTGAGCGGGGTGGTCCAGACGTCGGTCGTCGCGCCCTGTGTCACGGTCGGCTCCTTCGCAGGCGGTGCACTCGTCGCCGCGATCCTGCTCGCCGCGGGGAGTGCCCGGCAACCTGCTGCTCCGCCCGCCGACCGCCGGGGGCGCGCTGTTGCTTCGTCCCTCGACCGCGGGGGCTCGGTGCTGTTGCTTCGCCCCTCGACCGCCGGGGCTCAGTGCCGCTGCTTCGCCCCTCGACCGCCGGGGCTCAGTCCTCGATCGTGATGGCGGCCTTCGGGCAGCTCCGTGCTGCCTCCTCGACCTTCGGCCGCAGCGCCTCGGCCGGGTTCTCGTCGAGGATGTAGAGGTAGTCGTCGTCACGCACCTCGAAGACCTCCGGCGCGACACCCATGCAGACCGCGTTGCTCTCGCAGCGGTCGAAATCCACGATGACCTTCATGGCACACATGGTGCCCCCGTCGGGTCGACGCCGCAGGACTGAGGGCCCCCTGAACTGCGGTTATGCTTCCCTTCCTCGATCGGGAGGGCTGCAGGTCAGCGGCTGTCGCCAGTCCGGGCGGCGGTCGGCAACGGCTGCGGAGCGAGGTTCGCGCGGGCCTGCACGGGCGTCGGCGGCGGGGTGGTGTGCGGTACCCCGGTGAGGAGGGCGGTCGTCGCCCGGGTGGTCACCGGGATGCTGCCGACCGACGACATGCGCACGTCGTCGGGTTCGAGCATCGCGGCCACACCGAGCACGACACCGAGCGCCACCGGGGCGGCCAGTGCCGCGAGTCGCAGTCGCGCCGAGTCCACGCACACCTCCACGTCGACGACCGCGCGGAAGGATGCCGGGGAGCGGCAGCGGCCGTCGACCAACCATCGGGACGTGGCCGCCCGCCGTTACCGCCATCGGGTGATCCGGGTCAAGCGGAACGCCTCCGGACCACCCGATGGAGGGCGCTCACTCCCTGCGCAGCACCGGACGCAGCGTGTCCAGCACCGACGCGTCGTCGATGGTGGAGGGCACCGGCTCCTCGACGCCGTCGGCGATCCCGCGCATCGTCTTGCGGAGGATCTTGCCGGAACGGGTCTTGGGCAGGGCGGGGACGATCGCGACGTCCTTGAGCGAGGCGACCGCGCCGATCTGGTCGCGCACCATCTGCACGAGCTCGGCGCGCAGCCCGTCCTCGTAGCCCTCCGCGTCGCTGTCGACGCCGGACTTCAGCACCACGAACCCGCGCGGGATCTGCCCCTTCATGGTGTCCGCGACGCCGATCACCGCGCACTCCGCGACGTCCGGGTGCGAGGCCAGGACCTCCTCCATCCCGCCGGTGGACAGGCGGTGGCCCGCGACGTTGATGACGTCGTCGGTGCGGCCCATGACGAAGACGTAGCCGTCCGCGTCGAGGTGGCCGCCGTCGCCGGTGAGGTAGTAGCCCTCGAACGCCGACATGTAGGAGCTGACGTAGCGCTCGTCGTCGTTCCACAGGGTCGGGAAGGCGCCGGGCGGCAGCGGCAGCTTGGCCACGATCGCGCCGTCGACACCGGGCTCGACCCGGTTGCCCCGCTCGTCGAGGACCCGGACGTCCCAGCCGGGCATGGCACGGGTCGGCGAGCCGGGCTTGATCTCCAGCAGCTCGATGCCCGCCGGGTTGGCCGCGATCGGCCAGCCGGTCTCGGTCTGCCACCAGTGGTCGATGACGGGGATGCCGAGCAGGTCCGAGGCCCAGCGATGCGTCTCGGGGTCGAGGCGCTCACCGGCGAGGAAGAGGTACGTCAGCGACGAGACGTCGTACTGCGCGAGGAACTCGCCCTTCGGGTCCTCCTTCTTGATCGCCCGGAACGCCGTGGGCGCGGTGAAGACCGACTTCACCCTGTTCTCCTGGACGACCCGCCAGAACTGGCCGGCGTCCGGCGTGCCGACCGGCTTGCCCTCGTAGAGCACGGTCGTCGCCCCGGCCAGCAGCGGCGCGTAGACGATGTAGGAGTGGCCGACGACCCAGCCGACGTCGGACGCGGTGAAGATCGTCTCGCCGGGGCCGACGTCGTAGATGTTGGGCATCGACCAGGCCAGGGCGACGGCGTAGCCGCCGGAGTCGCGCACCACGCCCTTCGGCTTGCCGGTGGTGCCGGAGGTGTAGAGCACGTAGAGCGGGTCGGTGGCCTGCACCGGGACCGGGTCGGCCGGCGTGGCGCGGGCGACGGCCTCGGCCCAGTCGACGTCGGTCGGGCCCAGCTGCGCGGTGGCCTGCTCGCGCTGCAGGATCACCGTGGACGCGGGCTTGCGCTCCGACAGCTCGATCGCCCGGTCGAGCAGCGGCTTGTACTCGATGACGCGCTTGCCCTCGATGCCGCAGGACGCCGAGACGACGACCTTGGGTCCGGCGTCGTCGATCCGGACCGCGAGCTCCTTGGCGGCGAACCCGCCGAAGACCACCGAGTGGACGGCGCCGAGGCGGGCGCAGGCGAGCATCGCGATCGCGGCCTCGGGGACCATCGGCATGTAGACGACGACCCGGTCGCCGTGGCCGACGCCCTGGTCGCGCAGCACGCCCGCGAACAGCGCGACCTCGTCGCGCAGCTCCGCGTAGGTGTAGGTGCGCCGCGACCCGGTGACCGGTGAGTCGTACACCAGTGCGGTGCGGTCGCCGTTCCCGGCGTCGACGTGCCGGTCGAGCGCGTTGTACGCGACGTTCAGCTCCCCGCCGGGGAACCAGCGGTAGAACGGCGGGTTCGACGCGTCGAGCGCGCGGGTCGGGGCGACGTCCCAGTCGATCCCGTCGGCCGCGCGGAGCCAGAAGCCCTCACGGTCGTCCACGCTGGAACGGAAGATCTCCTCGTAGGCGGTCACCGTCGTCCTCTTCCCCTGGCGATCCCGGCGGCCCACGGTGGCCGCCCCTCGTGTCGCCGACGACCCTAGGACGGGGCACCGACAGTGCGCAGCCCTCGCCCGGCAGGACCGATCCCGAGGGGGAGGCCGTTCGCCGACCACGGAGCGCCGATCGTCGCAGTGTGACCGGACGGATCCGTAACGTGATCGGGTGACGGCTCGACACAGCGCGTGGGGCACCCGTCCGGTCCGCGGGCGGGGCGCGTGGAGGAGAGGCGGTGCCGGTGCGGCCCGACGACGGTGCGGTCCGGTGGCGTGCGCGGCGCGGGCCCGCCGGCGCGGCGGTGCTCGGGACACTGCTCGCCGGACTCGTCGTCGTGGGCTGCGGTCCGGTCCCGTCGGTCGTCCCGGCCGCCGCCGCGGCGACGACGTGCACGCCCGGCTGGACCGCCGCCTGGCACGCCGCGCAGCAGGCCGTCCCGGGCGACAGCCTCGCCGGTCGGACGCTGCGGATGGTGGTGCGGCCCGGCGCCGCGGGGGAGCAGCTGCGGCTGCGGCTGTCCAACCGGCACGGCGACGGGCCACTGCGGATCGCGGCGATGACCGTCGGCACCACCGGCTCGGGTGCCGCGGTGACCCGGCCGGTCCCGCTGACCGTCGGCGGCGCGCCCGTGGCCGACATCCCGGCGGGCGCCGAGGTGCTGACCGACCCCGCGCCGGTGGCCGCCGCGGCGGGCGTGCCGCTGACGGTGAGCCTGTTCCTCGCCGAGGTGCCGCGCACGATCGGCTCGCACCCGGTCGCGATGCGCACCGCCTGGCTGTCCGGGCCGGGGGACCGCACCGCGGCCCCGGACGCGGCGGGCTTCGACACGACCCTGCAGTCCTGGCCGGTGCTGACCGGGCTGGAGGTCCTGGCGCCCCGTCCGGACGGCGCCGTCCTCGTGATCGGGGACTCCCTCGTCGACGGCGTGGGTTCCACCCCCGGTGGCGACGACCGCTTCCCCGACCAGCTCGCCGCCCGGCTGTCGGCGGTGGGCGGCGACCGGCCGATGACCGTGCTGAACGCGGGACTGTCGCGCAACCAGCTGCTGCAGGACGACCCGCCGGCCGGCGGCGACGCGCCGTCGACCCGATGGGACGACGACGTGGCCGCCGTCCCCGGCGTACGCGACGTGGTGCTGCTCGTCGGGACCAACGACCTCGCCGCAGGCGCGGCCGGCGGCGACCTCGTCGCCGGGATGCAGGAGTTCGCCCAGCGGGCCCGGGCCGCGGGTCTGCGCGTGTTCCTCACCACCATCCCGCCGTCGGCCAGCGGCGGTCGCGCCGCACCGTCGGCCGTCGCGGCCCGGGACGAGGTCAACGACTGGCTCCGTTCGGACGGCCGTCGCTGGGCCGACGGAGTGATCGACGCGGCCGCCGCACTGGGTGACCCGGGTGACCCGCTCCGGCTCCGTCCCGACCTGGACTCCGGCGACGGGCTCCACCCGTCGCCCGCCGGGTACCGGGCGCTGGCGGCATCCGTGCCGGTCGGGGAGCTGTCCGGCAGCCCCTGCCGGACCTCCCGGGATCGCTGAGACGCACCCGCCCTCCGCAGCTCCGCGTGACCGGCCGTCACCCGGGAAGGGGCGTGCAGGGTCCACACACGATGGGTAACGTCTTGGTCACAGCCACAGCACGTGGCGGTACCGACGGACACCGGCTCGCGGCGCGCCCCACCGGACGTGCCCGGAGCAGGTCCTGGCGGCCTACGGGGAGGCCTCGTGACCATCGGCGCGAAGCGCGGCATCGACGACGACACCAGTTCCATTCCGGCGCCGCGGAACGCGGCCGACGCCTTCAAGGTGTCCGACGAGCAGGTGCAGCGCGCCCGGCTCGTCGTCGCACGGAACTCCGACGACTCCGAGGACCTGCGCGAGCTGCTCGACATGCTGGGGCTGATCTCCGGCAACCCGGAACAGCCGCCACCCGTGGCTCGCTGACCTGCGGCGACGCCGGAACCGGGGGGTGGTTGCAGGGTCCCCCGGACCGGTGTCGTAAGGTTTCCTCACTCCCAACGGACAGCCGTTGAGGGAAGGTCGAGGCCCACGGGCCTGGTCCCAGCCCCCATCGTCTAGCGGCCTAGGACTCCGCCCTTTCAAGGCGGCAGCGCGGGTTCGAATCCCGTTGGGGGTACCGGGAGAGGTGTCGGATACGATGCCTCTCGCAAGAGCAAGGCCCAGTGGCGCAGTTGGTTAGCGCGTCGCCCTGTCACGGCGAAGGTCGCGGGTTCGAGTCCCGTCTGGGTCGCTCCACTCTCTGGATCTCCGGTGTTCCGGAGGCCGGGGCCAGGTAGCTCAGTTGGTACGAGCGTCCGCCTGAAAAGCGGAAGGTCGGCGGTTCGACCCCGCCCCTGGCCACACCTTCTGACCAGCGGCGGAGCCGCTCCGAAGCCCGATGGGTAACCCTGTCAGGGTCACTGTGGTCTCAAATCTGGTCTCAATCGCCTCCTCGCAGGAACTCGTCCAGCCGTAGGGCGACGTCCTGCCGGAGCACCGCTGTCACGTGCTGGTAGCGCTTCGCCATCGCAGTATTCGACCAGCCCATCACGTCCATCACGACACGCTCGGGGACGCCGAGCAGCAGCAGCACCGTTGCGGCCGTGTGACGGGCGTCGTGCAGCCGGGCCGCACGAACCCCGGCGTCGTTGAGCAGCTGTAGCCACTGCTCGCGGTCCATCGTCGGGCCGATCGGTCGGCCGTTCTCCTGGGCGAACATCCAGCCGCCGTACTCCCAGATCGACCCCGCCCGTTCCCGTTCGGCGTCCTGGGCGATGCGGTGTCGTTCGACCAGCTCGGCGAGCTGTTCGGGCAGGACGATCCCGCGACGTCCGGCACGGGACTTCACCTCCGTCTCGACCAGTCCGCCGCCGTGGCGCTGCGGGCACCACCGGGCGTGGCTCGTGCAGTCGGCCGGGCAAGGCGGTGGACACGCCCTGGTGTGCCGCTTGCAGTCCGCCCGGCACTGCTCGCGCTTGTGGTAGCGCTCGCCGCAAGAATGCGGGTCGGAACAGCCGTGCTGCCAGGTCTGCCGCTGGAGCTGCCGCACGATCCGGAGGAAACGGGTTGACGCCGAGTACCGCTCCCACCGGAGTCCGATCGTCTCGCCCTGGCGGGTGCCGAGCGCGAGGGCCAGGACGTAGCGGACGCCGTTGCGGCGGGTGAGCGCCGTCGCGATCAGGCGGCGGATCTCTTCGACCTCGAACGGTTCGATCTCCTCCTCGTCGAGGCGAGGCGCCTTTGCCAGGGCGACAGGATTTCGGCCGATGTTCCCACGCTTGTACGCCTCGCCGAATGCCGTCCGGGCGGTTCGGTGCACTTGGTGCGCCGTCGCCGGGCGTGCCCCGGCAGACGTCATCTTGGAATACAGACGCTCGAAGTGTTCGGGCCCCACCCTGTCGAGTCGGTGTTTGCCTAGTTGTGATGTCCAGGGAGGTTGGTCAGCCTGGTGACTGGTGGCTGGCCGCCGATGGCGGAGTGAGCGCGGTGGTGATTGTAGAAGTGCAGCCAGCCGGGTAGGGCGTCGTTGCGTTGGCGGGTCGACTCATAGAGTCGGGCGTAGGCCCAGCCGTCGGCCAGGGTCC
>NZ_VRMC01000442.1:0-277 GCF_008369905.1 Pseudonocardia sp. EV170527-09 | reverse complement strand
GTATCAGGGAGGAGGATGAGCACGTTCGTCGCTACATGTATCTATTGGACATGCAGTATGACGTAGGTGGTTGTTTCTTCAGAGGGTTCCTTCTCACGTGAGCTATGAGCCTGTGAGGGTTCCTTCTCTTTGGATGCGCAGCGCCGGCGGCGCAGCACCCCGCGGCTCAGGAACCGGTAGAAGTTAGTTTCTAGAGTTTCATGTATTAGTGATATCATTCGTGATGTATTAGAGTTAACTAAAAATGGACCGGAGCTATGTAATTGCAGTTCTATAT
>NZ_VRMC01000441.1:0-277 GCF_008369905.1 Pseudonocardia sp. EV170527-09 | reverse complement strand
TATAATCATGATATAGGGGCTTGTCTATATGCGCCAGACATATAAATGATAGCCTGAGATGACGATTACCGGTTGGCGGTGCGCTCCGCTCAGCTCCGTCGAAGGTTCTGAGAGCGCAACCGCCAAGCCGCGTGCTGGAGGTTTGATGGACATGGCAGGAAGATCATTTACGTTTGTCAGTGGGGCTGGCTCTCCGCTGTCCGGGCACCTCGAACCGCCGGAAGGGACGCCGCGGGGCTGGGCGATCTTCGCCCACTGCTTCACGTGCGGGAAAGAC
>NZ_VRMC01000440.1:0-277 GCF_008369905.1 Pseudonocardia sp. EV170527-09 | reverse complement strand
ACGCAGGACACCCTCGCGGAAGTCGATCCACCGTTTATACGACTGGATCTCGTTGATACTGAGCAGGAGTGGTTCGTCATCCACGTAGAGTTTCATAAGCTTGGCGTCCGGAACGTTGACAATCGTCTGACCGGTACGCGCGAAACCGTAGGCATTCTCAGCGTGATGGATGTCCCAAATTTCATGGAATCCGTTGATGTAGGTTCCGTGACTGAAAGAGTCGCGGCCTTCCGACGGATTACCACGCATACCGAGATAACCATTACCAATTGAAAAC
>NZ_VRMC01000439.1:0-277 GCF_008369905.1 Pseudonocardia sp. EV170527-09 | reverse complement strand
GGCACGGTGTCGATCCTTCCAGCGAGGAGGACGTCCTCACAGGTCAGGAGTCAACCGAAGTCTGGGCAGTCCCAAGGGGTGTGATAGAGGCCGTTACCGACCCGGTACCGCCGCGTGGCGGTTGCCCTGCGGGTGGTTAGGGGACCATAGGGCGGCCGTTGGCGCTGGTGGTGGGGATGGCCTGGATGACGTCCCAGTGTTCGGCGATCTTGCCGCCCTCGACGCGGAAGAAGTCCGCGACCGCGAAGCGGGCCCCGGAGGCCTCGGTGGACTCGGC
>NZ_VRMC01000438.1:0-278 GCF_008369905.1 Pseudonocardia sp. EV170527-09 | reverse complement strand
GCCAAGGCTGCCGCCTACGTAGATGCATTCTTGGCGCAAATCCGGTGGGCCGGCGTTGCATCAGCATATGCCGGTGCTGTGGAAGCTGCTAGCTCAGGGCTGGGACTACTGCCATCCGAAGTGGTAGCCAACGGCAGATCGGTAATTCTCGACGTGCGCAGGCGGTCTGTTTTCGAACGGGCAGATGGACGGATCCCAGGGGCCGAGTGGAGGAATCCCGCCTTTGTTACGCAGTGGGCGTCCGAACAAGATCAATCCAAGACTGTCATAGTCTATTG
>NZ_VRMC01000437.1:0-278 GCF_008369905.1 Pseudonocardia sp. EV170527-09 | reverse complement strand
GTATTACGGCGCTCCAGCAACCACAGGTTGTTTCCTCGCTCTGATCGTGGTGAGTCTCCTGCCGGTCATGGTCTTGCCGACATCACCGTTAGACATACGGCACCGCTTCGTTATGCTTCCCGTCGTCGGCCTCAATGCGTCCTTCTTCAATACGGCGCCCCAGTTCAGGGCTCTCTTCCGCAGCCGGTACACCCTGCAGGCGGCTCTGCTCTCAGCGGGATTCGTCGCGCTTTTGGCCACCCGTGTCGCAGGCCCATCATCAGCATGGGGGGTGGAAC
>NZ_VRMC01000048.1:0-45733 GCF_008369905.1 Pseudonocardia sp. EV170527-09 | reverse complement strand
GGACCCTGGCCGACGGCTGGGCCTACGCCCGACTCTATGAGTCGACCCGCCAACGCAACGACGCCCTACCCGGCTGGCTGCACTTCTACAATCACCACCGCGCTCACTCCGCCATCGGCGGCCAGCCACCAGTCACCAGGCTGACCAACCTCCCTGGACATCACACCTAGCCCGCAGCCCTGGCCCGGAGCTCTAGTCCGCGGCGAGCAGCAGCGCCGTCGCGACGGCGGCGCGCCCCTCACCGCGTCCGGTCAGCCCCAGCCCGTCGGTGGTCGTGCCGGACACCGACACCGGGCCGCCGACCACCTCCGACAGCACCCGTTCGGCCTCGGTCCGGCGTGTGCCGATCTTCGGGTCGTTCCCGATCACCTGGACCGCGGCGTTGCCGACGGTCCAGCCGTCGCGGGCGAGCAGGCGGCGGACCTCGGCGAGCAGGGTCGCCCCGCTCGCGCCCGTCCACTCCGGACGGCCGGTGCCGAACACCGCGCCCAGGTCGCCCAGCCCGGCCGCGGACAGCAGGGCGTCGCACAGGGCGTGCGCGGCGACGTCGCCGTCGGAGTGTCCGGCGCACCCGTCGGTGCCGGTCCACAGCAGACCCGCGACCCAGCAGTCGCGGCCCGGCTCGACCGGGTGCACGTCGGTTCCGATCCCGACCCTCATGCGTGTTCCTCGTGCTCGGTGACGCGGCCCGCCCCGGCGAGCAGCAGTTCGGCGATGCGCAGGTCCCACGCGGTGGTGACCTTGAACGCGAGCGGGTCCCCGGCGACGGTGGCGACCGGGTCGCCGAGCGCCTCGACCAGCCCGGCGTCGTCGGTGCGGGGGTCGGGCGTGCCCGCGTGCGCGCGACGCAGGTCGGCCGCGCGGAATCCCTGCGGGGTCTGCACCGCGCGCAGCTCCGAGCGGTCCACGGTGGACACGACTGTGCCGTCGGCGTCGACCCGCTTGACCGTGTCGGTCACGGGGAGCACCGGGATGACGGCGGGTGCGCCCGCGCGCACGGCGTCGACCACCCGGCGAACGACGTCGGGTGGTGTGAGCGGGCGCGCGGCGTCGTGCACCAGCACGACCTCGGCGTCCGGCCCGGTCGCGGCGAGACCCGCCGCGACGGAGGCGGTGCGGTCGGCACCGCCGGCGACGACGGTCGCCGGGCGTCCGGGCAGCATCGACGTGGCGCCGTCCACCTGGTCCGCGGGGACGACGACCACCACGTGCCCGACGACGTCGGACGCGAGAAGGCCGTCGACCGCGCGTACCAGCATGGGAACCCCGGCCAGTCCGACGAACGCCTTGGGCACACCTGCGCCCAGCCGCACTCCGGAACCGGCCGCGGGAAGCACCGCGACGACACCCGCCCCGGAGGACGGTCCGTGCACGCCGGTCAGGCGTTCGCGGTGGCGAGCACCTCGTCGAGCAGGACCTCGGCCCGCTCCTCGTCGGTGCCCTCGGCCAGTGCGAGCTCACTGACCAGTATCTGCCTCGCCTTGGCCAGCATCCGCTTCTCACCGGCGGACAGGCCCCGGTCCTTCTCTCGCCGCCACAGGTCGCGGACGACCTCGGCGACCTTGTTCACGTCGCCGGACGTGAGCTTCTCCCAGTTCGCCTTGTACCGGCGCGACCAGTTCGTGGGCTCCTCGGTGTGCGGCGCGCGCAACACCTCGAAGACCCGATCCAGTCCCTCCTGGCCCACGACGTCACGAACACCGACCACCTCGACGTTGTCGGCGGGGATGCGCACCGTCAGATCACCCTGCTGGACCTTCAGGACGAGGTACTGCACTTCCTCGCCCTTGATCGTCCGGGTCTCGATCGCCTCGATGAGCGCGGCACCGTGGTGCGGGTAGACGACGGTCTCTCCGACCTTGAAAACCATGTGTCCTCTGGCCCCTTTCGCTGCGTCCAGATTAACACGTCGTCAGAGCGGGACGGCGACCGGCTTTCACCGTCGTCGCAGGTCAGGGGGTTGACAATGGCGGAGGAACGTGTTCCCCGCGGGCGTGGCGCCCGTCCGGGGCCGCCCGGCCACGTGCCGGTCGCCGCCGCGTCACGTCCCGGACCACCGGGTCTTCCGTCCCCGCCGTCCGGCGGGGACGCGGTCGTCACACCCGGGTGCCCGACCGCGCGACGTGTCGGAGCGCGCGACTAGGCTGCTCCCCGACAGACCCAGCACGTGCGCCGGGAGCACTTCGGGGCACCGGCAAGGAAGGACACGACGACCGTGAGCCGCACCCGCCGTTCCGCCCGGACCCTGGCCGGGGTCGCCGGCGCCGCCGCCCTGACCGGCCTGCTGCTCAGCGGCTGCGGGACCGGGCAGATCTCACAGACCTCCCGCCAGGTCGCCGCCGTGAACGGCGCCAACGCCACGGTCGGCTCGGTCGACCTGCGCGACGTGCAGGTCGCCTACCCGACCGCGCCCGCCGGTCCGGACGCGCTGTACCGCCAGGGCGGCGCCGCACCGCTCGTCGCCACCCTGGTCAACACCGCTCCGGTCGCCGACCGCCTGCTGTCGGTCACCTCCCCCGCCGCGGCGTCGGTGCAGATCCAGGGCGACCCGACCATGCCGCAGGACATCGCGCTGGTCTCGCCGGGCAACCTGCAGCTCTCCCCGACCAACGCCAAGCGGGTCCAGCTCGTCGCCGAGGGTCTGACCCGTCCGGTCCCGGCCGGGGCGCAGATCCCGATGACCTTCGTGTTCGAGAAGGCCGGCTCGGTGACCGTCACCGTCCCGACCGGCGTGCCGCACACCGCGGGCTCGTCGGGGCACGCCCCGGAGCGGGCGTCGTTCGACTCCGAGGAGTCCGGCACCAACGGCGCCGAGACCGGCGTGAACTCCGAGACCGGCGGCCAGGCCGAGGCCCCGCCGGTCGACCGGCCGAACCCGGTCCCGGCCGGTGAGGGCGCCCCCGTCGCGCCCGGCAACGAGGGCAGCGGCGCCGGCGGCGCCGCCGGCAACTGACCCCCCGGTCCCGCGCCGCCCGCTCGGGCGGCTACCGCTGCACCGAGTGCGACCACCGCACGGCGCAGTGGGTGGGGCGTTGTCCGGGCTGCCAGGCCTGGGGCTCGCTGGAGCAGATCGAGCCGGTGCGCACCGGCGGGGGCGGCCGGACCGTCGTCGCCGGGGCGCCCAGCACCCCGGCCAGGCGGATCGCCGAGGTGGAGCTGGATTCCGCCAGGGCCCGGCCGACCGGCGTCGACGAGCTGGACCGGGTGCTCGGTGGCGGGCTCGTCCCGGGCGCGGTGGTCCTGCTGGCCGGTGAGCCGGGCGTCGGCAAGTCGACGCTGCTCCTGGAGGTCGCCGCGCAGGCCGCGGCCCGGTCCCGGGTCCTGTACGTCTCGGGTGAGGAGTCCGCGGGCCAGGTGCGGCTGCGCGCCGAGCGCACCGGCGGCGTCCACGACGAGCTCTACCTCGCCGCCGAGTCCGATCTGGAGTCGGTGCTCGGCCACGTCGACACGCTGCGGCCGTCGCTGCTGGTCGTGGACTCGATCCAGACCATGTCCACCGCCTCCGTCGACGGCAGCCCCGGCGGGGTGACCCAGACCCGCGCGGTGACCGTGGGACTGACCGCGCTGGCAAAGGAACGCGGCCTGGCCGTGCTGCTCGTCGGCCACGTCACCAAGGACGGCGGCATCGCGGGCCCGCGGGTGCTGGAGCACCTGGTCGACGTGGTGCTGCACTTCGAGGGCGACAAGCACTCGGCGCTGCGGATGGTCCGCGGGGTGAAGAACCGGTTCGGCCCGGCCGACGAGGTCGGCTGCTTCGAGCTGCGCGACTCGGGCATCGTCGGCCTCGCCGACCCCTCGGGGCTGTTCCTCGGCCGGTTCGGCCAGGGCGCCGACGCGGTGCAGCCGGGGACCGCGGTGACCGTCGTGATGGACGGGCGACGGCCGCTGCTGGCCGAGGTGCAGGCGCTGGTGGCGGGTGCGAACATCCCGAGCCCGCGCCGAGCGGTGACCGGGCTGGACTCGTCGCGGGTGCCGATGCTGCTCGCCGTCGTGGAGCGGCGGGGCGGGCTCAAGCTGCACGACGCCGAGGTCTACACCGCGACCGTCGGCGGGATGCGGATCACCGAGCCCGCGGCCGACCTCGCGATCGCGCTCGCGGTCGTCTCGGCGAAGCGGGACGCGGCCCTGCCCGCGGACCTCGTCGTGCTGGGCGAGCTCGGGCTGGCCGGCGAGCTGCGCCGGGTGCACGGGGTGGACCGGCGCCTCGCGGAGGCCGCGCGGCTGGGCTTCACCCGGGCGATCGTCCCGACCGGGGCCGAGGTCGGCCGCACCGGCATGCAGATCACCGAGGCCTCGTCGCTGCGCGAGATCATGGCCCGCATCCGCTGAGCCTCAGCTCATGAGCAGCGGCACGGGCTCGCTCACGACCTGGTCGAGCCGGGCCAGGACCCGGTAGCCGCCGGGGCCCACCCGGGTGCGCTCGCCCGCGCAGCCGGGCTCGGAGCCGAGCCCGGTCCAGGTCACGGCGAAGGCCACCGGCTGGCCGGGCACCAGGGTCCGCAGATCGTCCGACGACGGGTTGGAGCAGTCGTTGGACGACCAGAGCTTGGTCGCCCCGTCGCCGCTCCACACCGCGATCTCCTGCTGGGCACCGTCGAGGTCGCGCACGCAGGGCTGACCGGAGACGTTGGTGACGACCAGCCGGAGCTCGGGTCGCGCGCCGGCGGGATAGGTGGGCTGCCCCGTCTCGGCGCGCACCTCGATCATGGCGTCGGTGCAGGGCACCGGGCCGGTCGGCGGGGACGGTGCCGCCTGCGGCACCTGCACGGACGGGCGTGGTGTGTCGTCGGGGCGGACGTCCCCGCCGCGGCGGCCGGAGGCGTTCCGGGCGCGGCGGGGGCGGGGAGCGGCACGGACGGGGGCGTCCCCGTCCCCGGGGCTGGGGATGCCGGGGACGGGGACGCCGCGGACGGCGCGGGGGCCGCCGTCCCGGTGTCCGATGTGGTCTGCGACGACTGGGGGGTCGTCTGTGCGGCCGTCCCGGCGGGCTCGTCGGAACCCCGCGGGACCAGCACCCAGGTGGTCAGCCACAGCAGCGCGAAGAGCGCGAGCAGCGTGACGCCGACCGCGCACGCGCGCCGACGCCAGTAGACCGACGCCGGCAGGGGACCCACCGGGTGCATGTCACCGACGGTAGATCTCCGGTTACGCGAAGTCGCCAACGCCGCGCCGGGACCGGACATGCCCGGCGAGGTCCACCCGGGGGGGCGACCCGCGCGTCCCGACCGGGTGAGCGCACCAGCGGAACGGTCGCCCGCGCGCTCCTCGGACCGGCCCGGACGGGGTCGCCGAACCGGATCGCCCGACCCCCGTGCAGGTGACTCGTCGACCTCGGGTGACCACCGTCGTCCGGCGACACCGTCCCGACCGGTCCCCGGCGGCGGGGAACCGCCCCGGTCGTGGCGCGCGCCCCGGTGGCGGAGGCGGTAGGGGACGTGATCCACATGCCGGGACCGCGGCGGCTTCCCGCGACGCCGCCGCGCCCGACCCGTTCCCCCGGTGGGGTCGTCGCCGAGGCCCGGCCCGGGGCGCGCGACACTGGGGCGGTGGTGGCCGATCTGATCTCCCCGTGGTTCCGGGCGCACGCCCGCGACCTGCCGTGGCGGCGCCCCGAGACCACCCCGTGGGGTGTGCTCGTCAGCGAGTTCATGCTCCAGCAGACCCCGGTCGCTCGGGTCGAGCCGGTCTGGCGGGACTGGATGGAGCGCTGGCCCGCGCCGTCGTCGTTGGCGGCCGCGCCGCGCGCGGACGTGCTGCGGGCCTGGGGCAAGCTCGGCTACCCGCGCCGCGCGATCCGGCTGCACGACGCGGCCGCGTCGATCGCGGAGCAGCACGGCGACGCCGTCCCCTCCGACGTCGAGGCCCTCGAGGCCCTCCCGGGCGTCGGCTCCTACACCGCGCGGGCGGTGGCGGCGTTCGGCTTCGGCCTGCGTGCCGCCGTCGTCGACACCAACGTCCGGCGGGTGGTGGCCCGCGCGGTGCACGGGCAGGGCGACGCCGGGCCGGCCCGCACCCGGGCCGACCTGGCCGACGTCGACGCGCTGCTGCCCGACGACGACGCCGAGGCCGCCGTCGTCTCCGCCGGCCTGATGGAGCTGGGCGCGGTGGTCTGCACCGCCCGCTCGCCGCGCTGCGCGGACTGCCCGGTCGCGGCCCGCTGCGCCTGGGTGGCGGCAGGCCGCCCCGCCTACGACGGCCCGCGCAAGCCGGTCCAGGGCTTCGCCGGCACCGACCGGCAGGTGCGCGGCAGGCTCATGGACGTGCTGCGCACCGCGCACGGGCCGGTCGAGCGGGCCGCGCTGGACGCCGTCTGGTCGGATGCGGGCCAGCGCGACCGGTGCCTGCACTCGCTGCTGGTCGACGGGCTGGCCGAGCAGACCGACGACGGCCGCTTCGCCCTCCCCGTCTGAGCGGCGGCCCCGATGCCCAGCACCGTCCGGTTCCGGCTCGACGACGACGGCGCCGCCGCGCTCACCGCGCTGCGCGACCGGCTCGCCGCTGCCGGGATCCCGGTCCCGGCCGGGACGCCGCACGTGACCGTCGCCGCGGCGGGCACGATCCCGCCGACCGCCGTGCGCGAGCTGTCCGCCCAGCTGCGGCTGGTCGCGCTGCCGGTGCTGTGGCTGGCCGGCCTCGGTTCGGTCGGCCCGGACGCACCAGAGGTGCTGGCGCTGACCGCCGTCACCGACCCCGAGGTGCTGGCGGTGCACACCGCCGTGCACGACGCGCTGGCCGGACGGGTGCGGGGAGCGCACGCCGCGCACGCCGCGCACCTGCCGGGCTCCTGGCTGCCGCACGTGGTGCTGGCGACCGGGCGGCCCGCCGAGGCCTTCGCACTGCTGCACCCGGTCTCCCCGGTGCGGGCGCGGATCACCGCCGTCGAGCTGCACGACTCACGCACCGGGGAGACGGCGGTCCTCGGAGCACGGCCGGAGGGCCCCGCCCGTCGCCCCTAGGCTTGCCCCGTGGGGGACGAACAGGACGTGCGGCGGATCGCGCTCGCCCTCGACGGCGTCGTCGAGAACCCGAGCGAGGGGTTCGACTTCCGGGTGCGCGGCAAGGGCTTCGTGTGGTCGTGGCCGGAGCGGGTGCCCGGCAGACGACGGGTGATCAGGACCGACGTCGCGGTGCTGTACGTCGGCGACGAGGCGGAGAAGCAGGCCCTGCTGCTCGGCGAGCCCGACCTGTTCTTCACCGACCCCGGGCACGCACCGTGGCCGCTGGTGCTCGTCCGCCTGGAGCAGGTGGACACCGGCCGGCTGGCCGAGCTGATCGGTGACGCGTGGCGCATGCGCGTCGACGAGGCCGGGCGGGGATAACGTGGCGGGCATGGCCATTGTGAAGATCAACGCGATCGAGGTCCCGGAGAACGCGGGCCCCGAGCTGGAGAAGCGGTTCGCGAACCGCCTGCACGCCGTCGACGGGCAGCCCGGCTTCCTCGGGTTCGAGCTGCTACGCCCGGTGTCCGGCGACGACCGGTACTTCGTCGTGACCCGCTGGGAGACCGAGGAGGACTTCCAGGCCTGGCGCGCGGGGCCGGCCGCCGAGGCGCACGCCGGTGAGCGCTCGCCGCAGCCGGTCGCCAAGGGCGCGTCACTGCTGGAGTTCGAGGTCGTCGACCTGCAGCAGATCGCGGCGGGGTCCTGATCGACCCGCGCCCCGACCCCGGCGAGGTCGCCGCGGCCTTCTCCACCGAGATCGCCGCGGCGGCGCGCCTGGTCCGTGCCGCGGACGCCCTGCTGATCACCGCGGGCGCGGGGATGGGCGTGGACTCCGGGCTGCCGGACTTCCGCGGCGGCGAGGGCTTCTGGCGGGCCTACCCGCCCTATGCGCGCCTCGGGCTGCGTTTCGAGGAGCTGGCCGACCCGGAGCACTTCGCCGACGACCCGGAGCTGGCCTGGGGCTTCTACGGCCACCGCCTGCACCTCTACCGGGACACCGTGCCGCACCCCGGGTTCGCCGTGCTGCGCCGCTGGGCCGACCGGATGCCGTCGAACGTGTTCACCTCGAACGTCGACGGCCAGTTCCAGCGGGCTGGCTTCGCCCCGGAGGACGTCGCCGAGGTCCACGGCTCCATCCACCACCTGCAGTGCCTGCACCTGTGCGGCCACGGCGTGTGGCCGGCCGACGGCGTCGAGGTGCCGGTCGACGAGGCCACCATGCGCGCCGTCGGTGAGCTGCCCCGCTGCCCGGGATGCGGCGGGCTCGCCCGTCCGGCGATCCTGATGTTCGGCGACGGCGGCTGGGACGACTCCCACGCGGCGACGGCGCTGCAGCGTCACGTGGACTGGCTGGCGGCGCACCGGGCCGGAGTGGTCGTCGTCGAGCTGGGGGCGGGCGGGGCCCTGCCCACGGTGCGTCGCCGCTCGGAGCTGGCCTCGGCCGCGACCGGCGCGCTGGTACGGATCAACGTCCGCGAGCCGCAGGTGCGCCACGGCCGCGGTGTCGGCATCCCGGCCCCCGCCGCCGCGACCCTCGCCGCGATCGACTCCGCCCTCTGACCGGCCCGCCCGGGCCCGGGCGGGGTGCGGCTCAGGAGGGGACGGCCTTCTGGTCCGGGACGACGATCGCGGGCAGGTCGGCGAGGCCGGCCAACGCCGCGTCGTGGACCTCGGCCGCCGCGACGGTGCCGTGCACGCCGGGCAGGGCGCGGGTGGCCGTGGCCGCCGCGACGACGGTCGGCACGTAGCCGCCGGAGAACGCGCTGCGCGCGGTGGAGTTCACGCACATGTGCGTCATGAACCCGGCGAGCACGAGGTCCTGGTAGCCCTCCAGCAGCTCCGCCAGCCCGGTGTGGACGAACGCGCTGGGGAAGTTCTTGGTCACCACCGCCTCGCCGTCGCGCGGGGCCACCGAGTCGTGGATGGCACCGATCGGCGCGGTGACGTCGTACGGGCTGCCCGCACCGGCGTCGTGCCGGACGTGGATGATCCGGGACCCGGCGGAGCGGGCGCGGTCGAGCAGCTCGGCCGCCTCGCCGAGGGCCGGCTCGACGTTCTCGAGCCGCAGCACGCCCTCGGTGTAGGTGTTCTGCAGGTCGATCATGATGAGTGCGGAGCGGGACAGCGGCGCCGGGTCCGCCGGCAGGCCCATCAGTCCGCGCAGGGTGTGCGTCATCGGTGCTCCTCGCCCCGGGTACGGCCACGGCCCGGGGCGGATGCCCCGGGCCGTGGTGGATCAGTCCTGCATCGCCCGCCACTCGTCGTCGGTGAACAGCCGCGAGCGGATCAGGAACCGGACGCCCTCCGGCGCCTCGACCGAGAACCCGCTGCCGCGTCCCTTCACGACGTCGACGGTGAGATGCGTGTGCTTCCAGTACTCGTACTGCGACGCCGACATCCAGAAGCCGATCGGCTTCTCCAGTCCCTCGACCCGCAGGTCGCCCAGGTGGACGTCCGAGTTGCCGGTCTTGAAGTCACCGTCCGGATAGCACATCGGGGCGCTGCCGTCGCAGCACCCACCGGACTGGTGGAACATCAGCGGGCCGTGCAGGTCGGTGAGTCTGACCAGCAGATCGGCGGCGGCCGGCGTCAGCGTCACCCGCTCGGTCGAGGTGACACCGACGTCCGGCTCACCCATCAGAAGAAGCCCAGCGCGTTCGGCGAGTAGCTCTGCAGGATGTTCTTGGTCTGCTGGTAGTGGTCCAGCATCATCTTGTGGTTCTCGCGCCCGATGCCGGACTGCTTGTAGCCGCCGAAGGCCGCGTGCGCCGGGTAGGCGTGGTAGTTGTTCACCCACACCCGGCCGGCCTGGATCTCGCGGCCCGCCCGGTAGGCGGTGTTCGCGTCGCGGCTCCACACGCCGGCGCCGAGGCCGTAGAGCGTGTCGTTGGCGATCTTCATGGCGTCGTCGTAGTCGGTGAAGCGGGCCACCGAGACGACCGGGCCGAAGATCTCCTCCTGGAAGATCCGCATCTGGTTGTTGCCCTCGAACACGGTCGGCTTGATGTAGTAGCCGCCCGCGAGGTCACCGCCCATCTCGGCCTTCTCGCCACCGGCGAGGACCTTGGCGCCCTCCTGCCGGCCGATGTCGATGTAGGACAGGATCTTCTCGAACTGGTCGTTCGAGGCCTGCGCACCGATCATGGTCTCGGTGTCGAGCGGGTTGCCCTGCTTGATCTGCTCGACCCGCTTGACGGCCTGCTGGAGGAACTCGTCGTAGATGCCGCCCTGGATGAGCGCGCGCGACGGGCAGGTGCAGACCTCGCCCTGGTTGAGGGCGAACATGGCGAAGCCCTCGAGCGCCTTGTCGTAGAAGGCGTCCTGCTGCGAGGCGACGTCGTCGAAGAAGATGTTGGGGCTCTTGCCGCCGAGCTCCAGGGTGACCGGGATCAGGTTCTCCGAGGCGTACTGCATGATCAGCCGGCCGGTGGTGGTCTCACCGGTGAAGGCGATCTTGCGGATGCGCTTGTTCGACGCCAGCGGCTTGCCCGCCTCGACCCCGAAGCCGTTGACGACGTTCAGCACGCCCGGCGGGAGCAGGTCGGCGACCAGCTCGAGCAGCACGTGGATCGAGACCGGGGTCTGCTCGGCCGGCTTCAGGACGATCGCGTTGCCGGCGGCGAGCGCGGGGGCCAGCTTCCAGATCGCCATCAGGATCGGGAAGTTCCACGGGATGATCTGGCCGACGACGCCCAGCGGCTCGTGGAAGTGGTAGGCGATGGTGTCGGCGTCGATCTCCGACGACGTGCCCTCCTGCGCCCGGATCGCACCGGCGAAGTAGCGCAGGTGGTCGACGGCGAGCGGGATGTCGGCGGCCAGGGTCTCGCGGCAGGCCTTGCCGTTGTCCCAGGACTCGGCGATCGCGATCAGCTCGAGGTTGGCCTCGACCCGGTCGGCGATCTTGTTCAGGATGTTCGCCCGCTCACCGGCGGAGGTCTTCCCCCACGCCGGGGCGGCGCCGTGCGCGGCGTCGAGTGCCTTCTCGATGTCCTCGGCGGTGCCCCGGGCGACCTCGGTGAAGTTCTCACCGGTGATCGGGGTCGGGTTCTCGAAGTACTGGCCCTTCACCGGAGCGACGTACTCGCCGCCGATGAAGTGCTCGTAGCGCGGCTTGAAGGAGACGACGCTGCCCGGCTGACCGGGGTTGGCGTAGACGGCCATGAATGGTCCTTCCCTGAGGTGCTTCGTCGAACCGAGGGCGCGGTGCGGAACGCACGTTGCGCGTGACCGCCGACACTAGGAAGGTGGGGGTTGCACAGAAGTTGCACGCAGATGCGGAACCTCACCCTCCGGTGAGTGCCGATCACGCGGATTCGATTCAGGTAAGGCAAAGCTGACCGTAAGGTGAGGACGTGGCAGCGGAGCACGCGGATCGCCGGGTGTACGAGCGGGCGCGCGACGCCCTGCTCGGCGGCTCCCCCGGCGCGCACCCCGCCGGGGTCCGGCCCGAGGTCCGCGCCTCCTGGGCCCGCTCGCTGGCCGCGGCGGTCGACCCGGAACGCGCCCGTCCCCCGCACGACTACGACCGCGCCGAACTCACCGACCGGCGGGCGGCGCACCCCCTCGCGTCCGTGCTGCCGGTGCTGCGCGACACGCTGACCGACGCCGCCGAACAGGCCCGGCACATGATGGTCGTGACCGACGGGCGCGGGCGGATCCTGTGGCGCGAGGGCGCCCGCGCGGTGCTGACCCGCGCCGAGCGGGTCGACCTGGTGGAGGGCACCCGGTGGAGCGAGGACGCCGTCGGCACCAACGCGATGGGCACCGCGCTGGCCGGCGCCGCCCCGGTCCGCATCCACTCCGCCGAGCACCTGGTCAGCGCCTACCACCCGTGGACCTGCGCGGCCGCGCCGGTGCGCGACCCCGCGACCGGGCAGGTGGTGGGCACCGTCGACGTCACCGGTCCGGAGGATAGCTTCCACCCGACGACGCTGGCGCTGGTCACCGCGGCCGCGCGGCTGGCCGAGCACCGGTTGCTGGCCATCGCCGAGGCCCACGACCGGCGGCTGCGCGAGGAGTACTGGCCGCACCTGACCCGGCTCGGGAGCACCCCGGGCGCGCTGCTGTCCGCGCACGGGCGGGTGCTGGCCGCGTCGCCGGGCAGTGAGTTCCCGGAGCGGATCGCCCTGCCCGACGGCGGGGACCGGGTCGTCGTCGACGGCGTCGTGGTGGGCGGGGCGCCGGCGGGCGGCGGGTCCGTCGCGGGGGTGCTGGAGCCGCTGGGCGAGGGCTGGCTGCTGCGGCTGGCCGCGGGCGGGCCCGCGCGGACGGCGCTGACCCTGCCGCTGCTCGGGGCGCGGACCCCCGTCGTCGCCCGCCGGGACGGGCGCCCGGTGCGTCTGGGCCTGCGCCACGCCGAGGTCCTCGCGCTGCTGGCACTGCACCCGGAGGGACTGACCGCCGACCAGCTCGCCGCCGCCCTCTACGGCGACGGCGGCCGCGCGATCACCGTGCGCGCCGAGGTGCACCGGCTGCGGCGCGCCGTCGGTGAGGACACGGTGCGGACCCAGCCCTACCGGCTCGTCGCCGACGTCGACGCCGACTTCCTCCGGCTGCGCGCGGCGCTGCGGGAGGGCCGGGTCCGCGACGCCGCGGCCGAGGCCGCCCGCGGGCCGCTGCTGCCGACCTCCGACGCACCGGAGATCCGCCGGGCCCGCGAGCAGCTCGCCGTCGCGGTCCGGTCGGCGCTGCTGCGGGCCGACGACCCGGACGCGCTGTGGACCCTGGTCCGGGCCGGTCGGACCGCGGGCACCGACGACGAGGAGCTGCGCCACCGGCTGCGGGGCCTGCTGCCGTCGTCGGACCCGCGGCGCGACGAGCTCGGCTGAGGGCCTCAGCCCGGGTCGGTGTGGTCGGGGATGCCGTCGTCGTCGGAGTCGGGCAGTCGCGGGTCCTCCTCGCCGGCCCGCACCGCCTCCAGCTGCGCGGACAGCGCCACCCCGGCCAGCAACGCGACCCCGGTGATGTTCGCCCAGATCAGCAGGGCCATCACCGCCGTCAGCGGGCCGTAGGTCTCGCCGAAGGTGTCGGCGACCGCGACGTAGAGCCCCAGCAGCCCGGACGCGACCAGCCACATCAGGACCGTCGCCGCCGCCCCGACGCCGAGCCAGGACAACCCCGGCTGACGGCGGCGTGGCGCGAACCGCAGCAGCAACCCGGCCGCCATCGCGACGCCCGCCATCGCGACGCCCGCCGTGGCGGTGAGCGCCGCGGCACGCGCGTACTTGGCGAGCGCGGGCCGGTCCCGCTCGGTGCCGTAGATCCGGTTCGCGCCCCGCTCCAGCTGCGCGAACGCCGAGGTGGCCGCGGCGAACGCGGTGAGCGGGCCGAGCACGAGCACCAGCTCACCGCGTTCCCCGGTGGGGGTGTCGTCGCGTTCGAGCTGCTCACCGGGGTCCTCCGGATCGGCGGCGCCGGCGCCGGTGCCCGTCGCGCCCGAGCCGCCGACCGCGTCCGCGACCAGCTCGTCGCTGGTGCCCGGGGACAGCGCCAGCACCGTCCGGGCGACGACCTCCGAGGCCCCCTGGGCGCCCGCCGCGGCGGACAGTCCGACCCCGGCGATGATCAGCGGGACGGCGGCGAGCGCGAGCTGCAGGCCGAACGCGCGGGCGTGGGAGAAGCCGTCGCCGTAGCGGAAGCGCAGGAAACCCGCGGACAGCAGGTGCCCCAGGCCGTAACGGCGCAGGGTGTGGGCGGCGTCGTCGGCGGAGAGCTCCTCGCCGGTCATCAGCCGGGTCTCGGGGACCGGGCGCACCGAGCTCATGCGCAGAACCTAGCCGCAGGAGGACGCCGCCACCCTGCACCGCGGCGAGCTCCTGCCCCCTCGGAGGCCCCGGCGGTGCGGGTCGAACCGGAGCAGGCCCGTGACCGCGACGACGAGTGCCGGCGGACCGCCCGGACGGAGCTCAGGACACCTGGACGGCGTCCACGACGAAGACGAGGGTCTCGTTGGGCGCGATACCGCGGCCGCCCGGCCCGTACGCCTTGTCCGGCGGGATCACCAGCAGTCGGCGGCCGCCCTCGCACATGCCGACCACGCCCTCGTTCCAGCCGTCGATGACCGGGGCGTCGCCCACGTTCTCCAGGGGGAAGGTCTCGCCGCGGAACCAGGAGGCGTCGAGCTCCCGCTTGTCCGACCAGGTCACGAGGTCGTAGTGGGTCTGCACGGTGGAGCCGAGGACGACCTCGGGCCCGGTGCCGACCACGAGGTCCTTGCTCAGGAGCTGCGCGGGCGGGGTGCAGGTGTCCGGCACGGTGATCGTCGGCTTGCTGCCGGGGTCCCCCGCCACCCCGATGTCGTCCACCGTGCAGACGGGCGGTGGCGCGGGGGCGGCCGCCGGTGCGGGGGCCGGGGAGGAACAGCCCGCCAGAGCGACGAGCAGGCCGAGGACGGCGAGGGAGCGCATGGAGCAGACCTTAGGGACGCCGTCACCCCGCGTCGTGGCGGGCTCGGCCCCAGGCCGTCGCGAGGAGCGCGTCCACCCGGGCGTCGAGCGCGTCGATCGGGTGCGAACGCCGGGATCCTCGCCCCCACCGTCACCCGGCTGTGGGTCCTGCCCGAGAACGCCGGCCGGATGAGCGGTCAGCCGGTCAGGCGTACTCCTCGGAGGAGGTGTTGCCATGGGCGGAACCCGGCCGCAGGGGGGCGAGAATGACGGCCGTGGACACCCCGGCACGGATCGACCGCTTCGACGAGCTGGTGGAGCGCGCGCGGGCGCTCACCGCCGGACGACGACGGGCGCTGCTGGGCATCGCGGGCTCGCCCGGGGCCGGGAAGACGACCGTCGCGCTGGCCCTGGTCCGCGCGCTTGCCGCCACGCCCCCGGCCGGGCTCGGCCCGGGCCGGGTCGCCCACGTCCCGATGGACGGCTACCACCTCGCCGACGTCGAGCTGGACCGGCTGGGCCGCCGTTACCGCAAGGGCGCCCCGGACACCTTCGACGCCGACGGCTACGCCGCACTGCTCGCCCGCCTGCGGGCCACCCCCACCGACGACGCGGGCCCCGTGTACGCCCCGGCGTTCGACCGGGAGATCGAGCAGCCCGTGGCCGGGTCCATCCCGGTGCACCCGGAGTGCCGCCTCGTGGTCAGCGAGGGCAACTACCTGCTGCTCGACACCCCCACCTGGCGGGCGGTGCGGGCCGGGTTCGACGCGGTGTGGTTCCACGAGACCGACGAGGCGCTCCGGCTGGAACGCCTGGTCGCCCGGCACGTGCACTTCGGCAAGACCCCGGAGGCGGCGCGGACCTGGGTGGAACGGACCGACGAGCCGAACGCCCGCCTGGTCGAGGCCTCCCGGGACCGGGCCGACCTGGTCGTCGCGCTGCGCTCGGCGTAGACCCCGCACACGACGGCGGGCCGCCCCGGGAACTCCCGGGACGGCCCGCCGTCGTCGTGCGTGGGTCCTGCTACTCCTCGCCGGCCAGCGCGGTCGGCGGGGAGTCCGGCACCGGCTCGGACGGCTTGCGCTCACCGCGGAAGGTGAACTTGGCCTTGTCCGACCAGGCGTTGGAGCCCTCCTCCGCGGAGGTGTCGAGGCCCTCGACGTCGACGATGACGATCTGTCCGGCCTCGATCTCGCCGAACAGGATCTTCTCCGACAGCTGGTCCTCGATCTCCCGCTGGATCGTCCGGCGCAGCGGCCGGGCGCCGAGGACGGGGTCGAACCCGCGGTGGGCCAGCAGCTTCTTGGCGTTGTCGGTGAGCTCGATGCCCATGTCCTTGTTCGCCAGCTGCTTCTCCACCCGCCCGATCATCAGGTCGACCATCTGGATGATCTGTTCCTGGTTGAGCTGGTGGAAGACGATGATGTCGTCGATGCGGTTGAGGAACTCCGGCCTGAAGTGCTTCTTCAGCTCGTCGTTGACCTTCGTCTTCATCCGCTCGTAGTTCGACTTCTCGTCGCCGCCGGAGGAGAAGCCCAGCCCCACGGCCTTCGAGATGTCCTGGGTGCCCAGGTTCGAGGTGAAGATCAGCACGGTGTTCTTGAAGTCGACCGTGCGGCCCTGGCCGTCGGTGAGACGGCCGTCCTCGAGCACCTGCAGGAGCGTGTTGTAGATCTCCTGGTGCGCCTTCTCGATCTCGTCGAACAGCACCACCGAGAACGGCTTGCGCCGCACCTTCTCGGTGAGCTGGCCGCCCTCCTCGTAGCCGACGTACCCGGGAGGGGCACCGAACAGCCGCGAGGCGGTGTAGCGGTCGTGGAACTCACCCATGTCGATCTGGATGAGCGCGTCGTCCTCGCCGAACAGGAAGTTCGCGAGCGCCTTGGACAGCTCGGTCTTACCGACACCGGACGGGCCGGCGAAGATGAACGAGCCGGACGGGCGCTTCGGGTCCTTCAGACCGGCGCGGGTACGACGGATCGCCTGCGAGACGGAGCGGACCGCGTCCTCCTGGCCGATGATCCGCTTGTGGACCTCGTCCTCCATCTTGAGCAGACGGGTCGTCTCCTCCTCGGTCAGCTTGAACACCGGGATGCCGGTCCAGTTCCCCAGCACCTCGGCGATCTGCTCGCCGTCGACCTCCGCGACGACGTCGAGGTCGCCCGACTTCCACTGCTTCTCGCGCTCGGCCTTCTCGCCGAGCAGGGTCTTCTCCTGGTCGCGCAGGTGCGCGGCCCGCTCGAAGTCCTGCGCGTCGATCGCCGACTCCTTGTCCCGGCGGACGTTCGCGATCTTCTCGTCGAACTCCCGCAGGTCCGGCGGAGCGGTCATCCGGCGGATGCGCATCCGGGCGCCGGCCTCGTCGATCAGGTCGATCGCCTTGTCCGGCAGGAAGCGGTCGTTGATGTAGCGGTCGGCCAGCGTCGCCGCCGAGGTCAGCGCGTCGTCGGTGATCGTGACGCGGTGGTGCGCCTCGTACCGGTCACGCAGCCCGCGCAGGATCTCGATCGTGTGCTCGACCGACGGCTCGGACACCTGGATCGGCTGGAAGCGGCGCTCCAGCGCGGGGTCCTTCTCGACGTACTTGCGGTACTCGTCGAGCGTCGTCGCACCGATGGTCTGCAGCTCGCCGCGGGCCAGCATCGGCTTGAGGATCGAGGCGGCGTCGATCGCGCCCTCGGCGGCACCCGCACCCACCAGGGTGTGGATCTCGTCGATGAACAGGATGATGTCGCCGCGGGTGCGGATCTCCTTGAGCACCTTCTTGAGGCGCTCCTCGAAGTCACCGCGGTAGCGGGAACCGGCGACCAGCGAGCCCAGGTCGAGGGTGTAGAGCTGCTTGTCCTTCAGCGTCTCCGGGACCTCGCCCTTGACGATCGCCTGGCCGAGGCCCTCGACGGCGGCGGTCTTGCCGACGCCGGCCTCACCGATCAGCACCGGGTTGTTCTTGGTCCTCCGCGAGAGGACCTGCATGATCCGCTCGATCTCCTTCTCCCGGCCGATGACCGGGTCCAGCTTGCCCTCACGGGCCTGCTGGGTGAGGTTGCGACCGAACTGGTCCAGCACCAGCGACGAGGACGGGGTGCCCTCGCCACGGCCACCGGTGCCGCTCTCCTGCGGCTCCTTGCCCTGGTAGCCGGACAGCAGCTGGAGCACCTGCTGACGGACACGGTTGAGGTCGGCGCCCAGCTTGACCAGCACCTGGGCCGCGACGCCCTCGCCCTCACGGATGAGCCCGAGCAGGATGTGCTCGGTCCCGATGTAGTTGTGGCCGAGCTGCAGCGCCTCGCGCAGCGACAGCTCCAGCACCTTCTTCGCCCGGGGCGTGAAGGGGATGTGGCCGGACGGGGCCTGCTGCCCCTGGCCGATGATCTCCTCGACCTGCTGTCGCACGCCCTCCAGAGCGATACCGAGGGACTCGAGCGCCTTCGCGGCGACGCCCTCTCCCTCGTGGATCAGGCCAAGGAGGATGTGCTCGGTCCCGATGTAGTTGTGGTTGAGCATCCGGGCCTCTTCTTGGGCCAGGACGACAACACGTCGCGCTCGGTCGGTGAACCTCTCGAACAATTCGCACTCCTTGCCTGCTGCGCCTCACTGACGGCGCGACCAGCATCTGTCGTACGGTCCGGGGCTCGCCCGAACCGACACTGCGCCCTCGCGTGACACCGCGCCAGGCCACCCTCGCGGGAGACCTCATACCACTGTATCGGTCGAAGGGGCCCCGGCGCCTCCACCTGACGTGCACCGGGGTACGTGCCGGCGGTAACACGGGGGACACCTGCCGTGTTCCCGGCGACGGTCAGCCGGTCGTGGCGGCGGCCTCCTCGCGTTCCCGCTCGGCCGCCTTGAACTGCCGGAACCCCTCCTCGTCGCGCCCACGACGCCAGTAGCCGGAGATCGACAGATCGTCCTTGGCGACGCCGCGCTCGCGGGTGAGATGCCTGCGGAGTTCGCGCACGGCGATCGCCTCGCCGTGCACGAAGGCGTGGACACGGCCGGGGAGGAACTCCAGATCCGCGACGACGGCGGGCAGCTGCTCCGAGTCCGGGTCGCCCCCGGCGTCGCTGCGGTACAGCCACCGCACGTCCACCCCGGGGCCGGCCGGCACGGCGATCTCGTCGCCGGGGGCCTCCACCTGCAGGACGGCGACGACCGGCCGGTCGGCCGGGATCCGCTCGAGCGCGGCGCAGATCGCGGGCAGTGCGGCCTCGTCGCCCACGAGCAGGTGCCAGTCGGCGTCCGGGTCTGGGGCGTAGGCACCGCCCGGGCCGACCATCCGCAGCCGGTCGCCCGGGCGGGCGGCGGCCGCCCACGGTCCGGCGAGGCCGGTGTCGCCGTGGTGGACGAAGTCGATGACGAGCTCGCCGGCGGCGCGGTCGAGCGAGCGGACGGTGTAGGTCCGCTGGGCGGGCCACTGGTCACGCGGCAGCTCGGCGTGCACCCGGTCCATGTCCAGCGGCTCGGGGTACTCGACGCCGGGGAGCGGGAAGAGGATCTTGACGTAGCGGTCGGTGTACTCCGTGTCGGGGAACGCCGCCAGGCCGTCGCCACCGGCGACGACGCGCACCATGTGCGGGCTCAGGCGTTCGGTGCGGAGCACCCGGAGATCGGTGACGGGGCGGGCCATCGGGCTGCCTCCCAACGACGAAGGGGAAGGGGCCGTCGCGACGGTACCCCTCCCCCGACCCGTTCGGTGAGGTAGACCTTAGTTCTCCTGGTGGTAGGCCTCGAGGACCTCGGCCGGGATGCGGCCGCGGTCGGAGACCTTCATCCCGCGGTTGCGGGCCCACTCGCGGATCGCCTGGTTCTGCTCGCGGTCGACCGACGGGCGGCGGGCCGCCGTGCTCGCCGAGCCGCTGCCGCGACGCCGGGTCGCGCCCCCGGCCCGGCGGGCCGCGGCGACGTAGTCGGCGAGCACGTCGCGCAGCTTCTTCGCGTTCCCGTCGGACAGGTCGATCTCGTAGTTGCGCCCGTCGATACCGAACTCGATCGTCTCGTCCGCCGCGTCACCGGTCAGATCGTCGACGAGCCGGACTTCCTTGATCTGCGCCATCTCCGCAGCCTCCTTGAATGGCCGAACACGTTCATGATGAGGGACCGGGGCCGACATCGGCGACTGCGCGACGCAATAGCAGGACGCAATACGACACCACCGGGTACCGGTTCCGACTCGAATCAGAGAGTATCCGAGAAATGATCGTGGCGTCGACCCGGGTCGGGAGAATGCGGCGAAACGAGCCCCACACCACTCGTACGGGTCCGACAAACACGACGTCCCCGGTCGCTGTTCGCGGCCGGGGACGTCGTCGGATGTGCGTTCGGAACCGGTTCAGGACTCCCCGCGGACCAGCGGGAACAGGATCGTCTCGCGGATTCCGAGGCCGGTCAGTGTCATCAGCAGACGGTCGATACCCATTCCCATGCCGCCGGTGGGCGGCATGCCGTACTCCATGGCACGCAGGAAGTCCTCGTCGAGCTGCATGGCCTCCGGGTCGCCCGCCGCGGCCTTGAGCGACTGGGCGTACAGGCGTTCCCGCTGCTCAACGGGGTCCACCAGCTCGGAGTAGGCCGTGGCCAGCTCCACCCCGAAGACGATCAGGTCCCAGGACTCCGACAGCCGGGGGTCGTCGCGGTGCGCACGGGTCAGCGGCCGCACCTCGACCGGGAAGTCCCGCACGAAGGTGGGCTCGAGCAGGGTGTGCTCGACCAGCTTCTCGAACAACTCGAGCACGATCTGGGCGGCCGTCGGATAATCGGTGATGTCGACGTCGTGCTCGTGCGCGATCCGTTGCAGTTCAGTCAGTTCGGTGTCCGGCGTCACATCCTGGCCGACGGCCTCGGACACCGATCCGTAGATGGTCACCGAACGCCACTCGCCACCGAGATCGTGCTCCGTGCCGTCGTGGTGGCGCACCGTGGTGGAACCGAACAGCGCCCGTGCCGAGGCCTGGATCAGCTCACGGGTCAGGACCGCCATGTCGTCGTAGGTCGCGTAGGCCTGGTAGGCCTCCAGCATCGCGAACTCCGGGGAATGCGTGGAGTCGATGCCCTCGTTCCGGAACACCCGGTTCAGCTCGAAGACGCGCTCGATACCGCCGACCACGCAACGCTTCAGGAACAGCTCCGGGGCGATCCGCAGATACAGATCGGAGTCGAGTGCGTTCGCGTGCGTGACGAACGGGCGCGCGGTGGCGCCGCCGTGCAGGTTCTGCAGCATCGGCGTCTCGACCTCGATGAAGTCGCGGCCGGTGAGCGACTCGCGGACGGTCCGCAGCACGGTGGACCGCGCGCGCACGGTCTCGCGGGCCTGCGGACGCAGGATGAGGTCGACGTAGCGCTGCCGGACCCGGTTCTCCTCGGAGAGCTCCTTGTGCACGGTCGGCAGCGGCCGGACCGACTTCGCGGCGACCGACCACTCGTCGACCATCACCGAGAGCTCGCCCCGCCGCGAAGTGATGACCTCGCCGCGCACCGCGACGAAGTCACCCATGTCCACGACGGCCTTCCAGCCGGCCAGCGCGTCGGCGCCGACCCGGTCGAGGGAGAGCATGGCCTGCAGCTCGGTGCCGTCGCCCTCGCGCAGCGTCGCGAAGCAGAGCTTGCCGGTGTTCCGCACGAAGATCACCCGGCCGGCGACGGCCACGGTCTCGCCCGTCGCGGTGTCCGCGGGCAGGTCCGGGTGGGCCTCGCGGACCTGGCGCAGCGAGTGCGTGCGGGGGACCTCGACGGGGTACGGGTCGGTGCCCGCGGCGATCAGCTCCGCGCGCTTGGCCCGGCGCACCCGCATCTGCTCGGGGAGGTCGGCCTCGGTCGCCGGGTCGGTCGGGGTGCCGGGAGTGTTCACGGCAGGTCAGGCTATCGGCGGTACCCGGGAGCGCCCGTCGTCACCCCCCTGCCCGGCGACCGGCGCACGCGGCGGGGCGTCGGGACCTCGCGCGGCGGCCGATCACCGGCCTACCGTGGGACGGTGCCCGACGACGAGGTGGACCACGGCCGCACGTTCGGCGCCGTCGCCCCTGCCTACGACGACCACCGGCCCTCCTACCCCGACGCCGCCGTCGACCTGGCGCTGGCCGGGACCGGCCCGGGGCGGGTGCGGGTCCTCGACCTGGGCGCGGGGACCGGGAAGCTGACCCGGTCACTGGTGGCGCGCGGGCTCGACGTCGTGGCGGTGGAACCGGACCCGGAGATGCTCGCGGTGCTGCGGGCACGCACCCCCGGCGCCGACGCCAGGGCCGGGTCCGCGGAGACGATCCCGCTGCCCGACGGCGACGTCGACGCCGTGCTGGTCGGGCAGGCCCTGCACTGGTTCGACCTGGACCGGGCCGTACCGGAGATCGCCAGGGTGCTGCGCCCCGGCGGGGTGCTGGCCGGGCTGTGGAACGGTGGTGACGACGGGGTCGCATGGATCCGCGACCTCGGCGAGCTGAGCGTGCACGGACGGCGGGTGCCCGACAACCCGGCCGGAGGTGGCAGCCCCACCCGACTACCTGGCGCGCCCTGGTTCACCGACGCGCACCAGGAGCGGGTCACCTGGTCGCGGGCGACCGGCGTCGAGGAGCACGTCGCCGACATCGCCACCCACTCCTGGGCGCTCCTGAGCACCCCCGACGAGCGCGACGCGGTGTTCGCCGCCGTGCGCGGCTTCCTACGTGAGCGGGTCGCCGACGCCGACGGCCGGTTCACGATGCCGATGCGCACCATCGTCTGGCGGGCCCGGCGCGCCTGAGCCCCGTCGGCAGCCCGTCAGCGGGTCCGGTGGTGGCGCAGGTGGGTCAGCCGCAGCCCGTGCAGGGTCAGGTCCGGGAC
Source organism: Pseudonocardia sp. EV170527-09 (assembly GCF_008369905.1). Classification (NCBI taxonomy): domain Bacteria; kingdom Bacillati; phylum Actinomycetota; class Actinomycetes; order Pseudonocardiales; family Pseudonocardiaceae; genus Pseudonocardia; species Pseudonocardia sp. EV170527-09. The sequence goes on along the minus strand of NZ_VRMC01000048.1, from coordinate 23,598 downwards.
GTGGTGGGTAACGGTGTCGGCGCGCCCGTGGACCAGCTCCGCGAGCCCGCCGGTGACGATCACGCTGACCGGCAGCGCGTCCGGCCCCAGCTCGGCCAGGATCCGGCGGACCAGCCCGTCGACCTGTCCTGCCGCCCCGTAGAGCACCCCGGCCTGGACCGCCTCGACCGTCGTGCGGCCGATCACCGAGCGCGGCTCGACCAGGTCCACCGGCCGCAGCGACGACGCGCGCTCGGCCAGCGCCTGCATCGCGATGTCGACGCCCGGGGCCAGCGCGCCGCCGAGGAACTCGCCCTTCGCGGTGACCACGTCGATGTTCGTGCAGGTCCCGAGGTCGACGCAGATGCAGGTGGTGCCGAACAGGTGGTGCGCGGCGAGCGAGTTCACCACCCGGTCCGCGCCCACCTCGCGCGGGTGGTCCACCAGCAGCGGCACGCCGGTCCGCACCCCCGGCCCGACGACGAGCGTCCGCATCCGGTCCGACCAGCGCGCGAGCAGGGTGCGCAGCTCCCGCGACGGGCCGGGCACCGTGGACAGCGCGGCGACCGCGGTGACCTCGGGGAAGCGCGCGCCGAGCATCCCGGAGACGGTGAGGTCCAGCTCGTCGGCGGTGGCGGAGGTGTCGGTACGCAGCCGCCAGCGCCGCTCCGGCACCGGGTCGAGCCCCTCCGCATCGGTCCCGGTGTCGGGGTAGAGCCCCAGCGAGACGTGGGTGTTCCCGACGTCGATGCAGAGCAGCACCGCGTCGTCCCTACCGGGCCGCGCTGGTCAGCAGACCCGAGCCCGCCGGGGCGTGCCCCGGGTCGGCGCCCAGGTCCGCGATCCGGTTGTCGGCGTCGACGAAGACGACGCGCGGGCTGTAGTCGCGCAGCTCGGCCTCGTCGTAGGAGCCGTAGGAGATCAGGATGACCAGGTCACCGGGGTGCACCAGGTGCGCGGCGGCGCCGTTGATGCCGATCACCCCGGAGCCGGGCTCACCGGTGATCACGTAGGTCTCCAGGCGGGCGCCGTTGGTGATGTCGACGATGCTGACCTGCTCGCCCTCGAGGAGATCGGCGGCCGCCATCAGATCGGCGTCGACGGTGACCGAGCCGACGTAGTGCAGGTCGGCCTGCGTCACGGTGGCGCGGTGGATCTTGGACTTCATCATCGTGCGGTTCACGGCGGTTCTCCTCGGGAGGCGGCGGTCAGAACGCGATGGGGGCGTTGTCGATGAGCCGGGTGGTGCCGACCCGGGCGGCGACGAGCAGTCGGCCGTCCCCGCCGCCCGGAGCGGGAGCGGGGCCGAGGTCGGCGTCGCGCAGCTCCAGGTAGTCGACGTCGACCTCCGGCTCGGTCGCCAGCTCGGCGCGGGCGGCCTCCAGCACCGCGTCGTGCCCGCGGACCGACACCGCGGCACCAGCGGCCAGCGCGCGCGACAGCACGGCGGCGGCGCGACGCTGACCGGGGTCGAGGTAGACGTTGCGCGAGGACAGGGCCAGTCCGTCGTCCTCCCGGACGGTCGGGACGCCGACGATCCGGGTCGGGAAGTCCAGGTCGCGCACCATCCGCCGGATCAGCGTGAGCTGCTGGTAGTCCTTCTCGCCGAACAGCGCGACGTCCGGGCCGACGATGTGGAACAGCTTCGACACGACGGTGAGGACGCCGTCGAAGTGGCCCGTGCGGGAGGCGCCCTCCAGCTCGTCGCCGAGCGGTCCGGCGGTGACCCGGGTCTGCGAGCCCGGCGGGTACATGTGCTCGACCTGCGGGGTGAACACCAGCTCGACGCCCTCGTCGCGGCAGACGTCGAGGTCGGCCTCGATCGGGCGCGGGTAGCGGTCGAGGTCCTCGTCCGCGCCGAACTGCAGCGGGTTCACGAAGATCGACACGACCGGGACGACGGCGCCGGGGATCCGCTTGGCGTGCCGGATCAGCTCGCGGTGGCCCTCGTGCAGCGCGCCCATGGTGGGGACGAGGACGACCTTGCGGCCGGCCCCGCGCAGCGCACGGGTGACCGCGGCGAGCTTCGCCGGGTCGCTGTGCACGGTCAGCCGGCCGGTGCCGTACCCGTTCCGGGTGGAGCCGGGGGTGCTCACTTCTCCTCCAGTGCGGTCTCGATGTCGCGGACACCGTCGGGGCCGAGGAGCCCGGCGGCGGCGGCGCGGTGGGCGGTCCGCCCGGCCAGCGCGCGGTAGACGGCGGCCAGGTCGGGGTCGGCGTCGCCGATGCGGGCCAGATGGGTCCGGACGGTGCCGGCGTCGCCGCGGGCGACCGGTCCGGTCAGCGCGCGGTCGCCGTGGCGCAGCGCGTTGTCCAGCGCGGCCGACAGCAGCGGCGCGACCAGACGCTCCGCGGGCGCGATGCCCGCGGTCTCCAGCAGCTGCACGCAGTCCCCGACCAGCGTGGTCAGGTGGTTGGCGCCGTGGGCGAGTGCGGCGTGGTACAGCGGACGCATCGCCTCCGGGATGCGGACGGGCTCGGCCGACATCTCCAGCACGAGCGCCTCGGCGACGCTCCAGCCGACGGCGTCGCGCGGGTCGCCGTGCTCCGGGTCGCCGGGTGCGGTGACACCGATGCAGCAGGCGGCGAGCCGCTCGACGTCCTCGGGGCGGCCGGTCACGGTCATCGCCGGGTGCAGCGCCAGCGGCAGTACGCCCTGCTCCGTCGCCGGGTCCAGCACCGCGACGCCGCGCGACCCCGCCGTGTGGACGGCGATCTGGCCCGGGCGGAAGCAGCCGGCGGCGGCGAGGCCGCGGACCAGGCCGGGCAGGACGTCGTCGGGGACGGCGAGCAGGACCAGGTCGGCACGGGAGCAGACCTCGTCGGGCGGGAGCAGGGGCACGTCGGGGAGCAGGGTCTCCGCTCGGCGCACCGAGGCCTGCGAGACCCCCGAGGCCGCGACGACGACGTGGCCCGCGCGGGCGAGCGCCGCACCGAGCACCGCACCGACCCGACCGGCCGAGACCACCCCGACCGCGAGCCGCGCGGGGCGACCGCCATCGATCGCAGAGTCCATCACGAGAATCCGTTTCCTCCCGTTCCGGTCCTGGTGGGGTACCGGTCGGGCAATCCGCGGTCGGCGCGACCTCCGGTGGCCGCGCGCCGGACGCGAGGGTAGACGGGCCCCGGGTCCGGGGCGCGCTCCTGAGACCGGCCTCACCCCGGCCCCGCCCGTGATCGACGGTTGTGGAGCGGAGCGTTCGCAAGGCGGGCGCAGGGCTCCACAACCGGTGATCACCGGGTGGTGGTCACCGACGGCCGGTCAGCGGGGGCGGTCCGGCTCGTCGTCCGGGCGGCGCATCGGGCGGGTCGGGCCGGGGTCGGACGGGTCGTCGTGGTGGCGGCCCCGGTGCTCCGTGGCCGGGGACTCGGGGCGGCCGACGGGCCGGGTGACGTCCTCTCCCGGGCCCGGACCTGGGCTCGCCGGACCCGGCCCGGTCCCTGGCCCCGGACCGGGGACGGGAGGCCCGGACGTGCCGGGGCGGAACCCACGGGCAGCGCCGTCGTGCCCGGCGGACCGGGCCGTGGTGGAACCGGATCCTCCCGAGCCGGGTTCCCCTGAGCCAGGCCCTCCCGAGCCGGGCCCTCCGGAGCCCGACGCCGGGGAAGCCGGGGCCGGGGAGCCGGACTGCGCGGACCGAGCGCCCGGAGAGCCGGGGGCCCGGGAGCCGGTGCCGGGGCCGCTGCCGAGGCCGGGGCGCGCGGTCGGGTCCTGTGGGCGACCGGGAGCCCCCGGGCCCCCGGCGGGCCTGACATCCGGCGCCGGCGGGGTGGTGCTCCGATGGGCTTCCGCCCACCGGGGCGGGCGCAGCTCGTCGGGCCGCCCCCACGGCGCGGCGGCCGCCAGCGTGACGGGGCCGGGCGGGAGCGGCGGTACGGGCGGGCCGGCGGCGGCCGAGCCGCCGCCGTCGGGGAAGGTCGGGATGCGGAACTGGCCCGAGAAGCTGCCGTCCGCCGCGGCCGGGGGCGGCGGCTCCCAGTCCGACGGACGCTGCCGTGCCCAGGCCGCGACCAGCGCCTCCGGCACCCCGACGGCGACGGCGCGGGCCCGCAGCAGCGCGGCCAGCTTCTCGTCGTGCAGGGCGTGGGCGCTCTCCCGCACCGCGCCGCGCGCGATCCGGTTCCGCATGAACGCCAGCTCGGTGACCGCGGACTGGTAGTCGGCGACGGCCTTCGCCGCGGCCGGGCCGGAGCGGCGCCGCACCAGCGTGCGCCAGCCCCTCCGCCGGGACAGCCGGGCCAGCAGGGGCACCTCGCTGGGCGCGATCCACCCCGCGGCGGCGAACCCGGGCAGCTGTGCGGCGACGATCCGCGCCTCGCGGCGACGGGCGAACACCACGAGCAGGATCAGCCCCACGAAGATCGGGACCATCACGAACAGGTAGATCTGGTAGAAGCCGCCGGGCGTCGCGGCCAGCACCGACGCGCCGTTCCAGAGCGCGTGCAGCACCACCGCGGCGACGTAGCCGGCGATCATCGCCAGCACCCGGACCCCGATGCTGCGGCTGGCCGCCGCGATCCCGGCGGCGATGCCGATCATGCAGGTGAACAGCGGGTGCGCGAACGGCGAGGCGACGCCGCGGACGAACAGCGTCGCGAGGACCCCGGCCGACTCCGGCTCGGACACCGCGCGGCCCAGGTAGAGGATGTTCTCGCTGAACGCGAACCCGGCGGCGACGATCCCGGCGTAGACGACGCCGTCGACGATCCCGTCGAACTCACGGCGCCGGAACAGCAGCAGCCCGATCAGGAACAGCCCCTTGGTGAACTCCTCGACGACCGGGGCGACCACGACCGGGCCGAACAGGTCACCCGCGCCACGCCCGGCGGCCGCGTCGAGCACCGCCGAGGCGCTCGTGTTGATCAGCAGGGCGACCAGTGCGGCGAACCCGGCGCCCCAGAGGAACGCACCCATCAGCATCCGCGGCGGCTCGGGCTCCCAGCGGTCCACCCAGAGGAACGCCGCCACCACCGGCACGACCGGCAGCAGCGCGGCCAGGGTCCCGACGACCACTCCCGGCGTCCCGATCGCGCGTTGCAGCACCCCGAGCGTGATCACCGCGAGCAGGGCCAGCACCACCAGGCCCACGACCGGCAGGAGCACGCCCCGTCGCTTGGCCGACGGCGCCGGCACCGGGGCGTACGGGCGGCCGAGCGTCGGGGACGTCATGACCCTCCAGCGTAGAGAACCGCCCCCCGCTGCGCGGGGGGACGCGCCTCAGCCGGCACGGATCCCACCGTCGGTGTCGTCCGGCTCGTCGGGGGAACGACAGCAGTACTCCAGCCAGAACGCGGCGCCGACCAGCAGCAGCGCGCTGACCACGCCGACCCCGGCGACGACGCTGTCCCGGAATGCGGCCACCACGACCGCGGCCCGCGGCAGCGTGTGCATCAGCACGCCCACCCACAACCCGGCGACCACCGCACCCCCGACCGCGGAGGCCTTCGCGAGCAGCACCGCCCGGGCCGCGACGAGCGGCGGCACCGGCGCGGCCCCGTTCCGGCGGTCGATCCGGCGCCGCAGCACGACCCCGCCCGCGGCCTCGGCGGCGGCGAGCACCGCGACGACGACCGCCGCGGCGACCGGCAACGTCGGCAGCATCCCGTAGGTCAGCTGGACGAGAATGTTGCCGAGCAGGGCCGCGACCACCGCGATCGCGGCGACGTCGCGGACCCGGGTCGGGCGCACGGTCGGGCGCGGGTCGTCGTCCGGGCCGCGCCCGGGGCGCCGACCGCCCGGTCCGGGCGCGGTCATGCCGGGTCCCGCAGCACGACGTCGTCGCGGCGGTGCACGCCCGCGCAGCCGTCCGGGCCGAGCCGGTCCAGCAGGTCGGCGACCGGGCCGTGCCCGTGCAGGACGGCGCCGGGCTCGGCGAGCAGCCACGGCAGCAGCACGGTGGCCCGGTCGGGGGTGCCGGGGTGCGGCAGGAGCAGCTCCGGGTCGTCCGAGGTCACCGGGGCGCCGTCGTCGGTCACCTGCACGATGTCGACGTCGAGGGTGCGCGGCCCCCACCGCTGCTCGCGGACCCGGCCCGAGGCGTCCTCGAGGGCCTGCCCGCGGCGCAGCCAGCCCCGGGCGTCGAGTGCCGGGTCGTCGGCGACGAGCACCGCGTTGAGGAAGTCCGGTTGGTCGGTCACGCCCCACGGCGCCGTCTCGAACACCGGCGACACCGCCACGACGGCCGACCCCAGGTCCGCGACGACCGTGCGCAGGTGCGCGGCCCGGTCGCCCAGGTTGGAGCCGAGGGACAGGACCGCGCGGGTCACGCCCGGCTCCGGGTCAGGACCACCGCGACGTCGTCGAAGGTCAGCGGGATCGGCGCCGACGGCTTGTGCAGCGTCACCTCGACGGCGGCGATCCGGGCGTCGAAGTCCAGCACCGCCTGCGCGATCTCCCCGGCGACGGCCTCGATCAGGTCGCGGGCCGGGCCGCCGACGATGCCCGCGGCCAGCTCGGCGAGCTCGCCGTAGTGCAGCGTGTCGGCCAGGTCGTCCGAGGCCGCGGCGGGCGCGAGGTCGGCGTGCACCACCAGGTCGACGACGAACTCCTGGCCGTCGCGGCGCTCGTGGTCGAACACGCCGTGATGGCCGCGGACCCGCAGCCCCCGCAGCTCGATCCGGTCGCTCACCGCCCGGTCTCCCGCGGGGAGCGGGCACGCGAGGCGCCGAGCCGGCAGGCCGCCGCGACCGCGATGGCGTCCATCGTGGACTCGACGTCGTGCACCCGCACGCCCCAGGCGCCCGCGTTCGCCGCGAGCGCGCTGATCGCGGCGGTCGCGACGTCGCGGCCCGCCGGCGTGCGCGGCTCGCCGTCGGCCGAGGCCAGCAGCTCGCCGAGGAACCGCTTGCGCGAGGCCCCGACCAGCACCGGGAAGCCCAGGTCGACGAACACGTCCAGCCGCCGCAGCAGCGCCCAGTTGTGCGAGGCGTTCTTGGCGAACCCGAGGCCGGGGTCGAGCACGATCCGGCCGGGGTCGACCCCGGCCATCACGGCGTGGTCGACCCGGGCGACGAGCTCGGACCGGACCTCGCCGATCACGTCCTCGTAGCCCGCGAGCTGCGCCATCCCGGCGCTGTGCCCGCGCCAATGCATGATCACCCAGGGCGTCCGGGACTCGGCGACGACCGCGGCCATCCGCGGGTCGGCAAGGCCGCCGGAGACGTCGTTGACCATCGCCGCACCGGCCTCGACGCAGGCCAGGGCGACCTCGGACCGGGTCGTGTCGACGCTGACCCGCACGCCCGCGGCGACGAGCTCGCGCACCACCGGCAGCACGCGCTCCCGCTCGGTCTCCGCGTCGATCCGCTGCGCGCCGGGCCGGGTCGACTCCCCGCCGACGTCGACGAGGTCGGCACCGGCGTCGCGCATCGCGACGCCGTGCGCGACGGCGTGCGACCGGTCGACGTAGCGGCCGCCGTCGGAGAACGAGTCGGGGGTGACGTTCAGGATCCCCATGACCGCGCAGCGGCCGAGCTCGGGCAGCGCCCCGCCCGGGGCGACCACGTCAGCGCCCCCTGATCAGCGACAACGCCTCCGCGCGGGAGGACGCCGAGCTCTTGAACAGCCCGCGCACCGCCGAGGTGGTGGTGCGCGACCCCGGCTTGCGGATGCCGCGCATGGCCATGCACAGGTGCTCGGCCTCCAGCACGACGATCACCGCGCGCGGGTTCAGCTTGCGCACCAGGGCGTCGGCGATCTGCGCGGTCAGCCGCTCCTGCACCTGCGGGCGCTTGGCGTACAGGTCGACCACCCGGGCCAGCTTGGACAGGCCGGTGACCTGCCCGTCGACGGCCGGGATGTAGCCGACGTGGGCCACCCCGTGGAAGGGCACCAGGTGGTGCTCGCAGGTGGAGAACATCGGGATGTCCTTGACCAGCACGAGCTCGCCGTGGCCCTCGTCGAACGTCTTCTCCAGCACCGAGTCCGGGTCGACGAACAGCCCGGCGAAGATCTCGCCGTAGGCACGCGCGACCCGGGCCGGGGTCTCCTTGAGGCCCTCGCGGTCCGGGTCCTCCCCGACCGCGATCAGCAGCTCGCGGACGGCGCGCTCCGCACGGTCCAGGTCGATCCCGCCGGGCACGGCCTGGGTCACCCCGGCCGCCACCGCGGCGGACTCCACCGGACCGAGGCGTCCGTCCGTCGTCGACGTGCTCAGTGTCCTGCCTCCGGGTCGTGTCCGCGCCGCTGCTCGCCGGCGCCGGAGTCGTCCGCACCACCCGGCGCGCCGTTGCCGTGCGCACCGTTGCCACTGCTGCTGCCACTGCCGTTGCCGCCGGTACCCGGTCCGGACCCGGACCACGGGCCGCCCTGGGCCGGCCCCTGCGGGCCGCCCTGCTGCGGCGGCTGCGCCCAGTTCGGCGGCGGCCAGCTCTGCCCCTGCGGGGTCGTCGCGGGCCGCCAGTCCGGCGGGGCACCGTAGTTCGGGGCGACGGCGGGCGGCGGGGGCTGCCCCGGGCCGCCGTAGGAGCCGGCCCGGCCGTAGCCGTGTGCCGGGGCACCGTGCCCGTTGCCGGGCGCGCCGTAGCCGTTGCCGTTGCCGTTGCCGTTGCCGGCACCATTGCCGGAGCCGTACCCGCCGTCGTTCGGGGCGTCCGGGCGGCTCGGGACCGGGCCGCCGGCCGGGAACGGGGAGGCGCCGGGCGTGCCGGGCGCGTCGCCGTAGCCGTTCGCGGAGCCCGAGCCGACCTCGGCCGGGGTGCGCTCCTCCTCCTCGGGAGGCAGCACCTCGCCGCGCTCGTACGCCAGCTCGCGCCGGGTCTTGATCGGCGGCTTCTCCGACGGCGTGCGCACGCCGAAGTCGTCGAACGCGGTGATCCGCGGCCGCTTCTCCACCGACCCGAAGATCCGCTCGAGGTCCTTGCGGTTCAGCGTCTCCTTGTCCAGGAGCTCCAGCACCAGGTCGTCGAGCACGTCGCGGTAGGTGTTGAGGATCTCCCACGCCTCGGTGTGCGCGGCCTCGATGAGCTTGCGCACCTCCTCGTCGATCTCGTGGGCGACCTCGAGCGAGTAGTCGGCCTGGTTGCCCATCGAGCGGCCGAGGAACGGGTCACCCTGCTCCCGGCCGTAACGGACGGCACCGAGCTTGGCGCTCATGCCGTACTCGGTGACCATCGCGCGGGCGATCTTGGTGGCCTGGTCGATGTCGGAGGACGCACCGGTCGTGGGCTCGTGGAAGACGAGCTCCTCGGCCGAGCGGCCGCCCATCGCGAACACCAGCCGCGCGATCATCTCGGCGCGGGTCATGAGGCCCTTGTCGTCCTCGGGGACGACGAGCGCGTGCCCACCGGTGCGACCGCGCGGCAGGATCGTGAGCTTGTAGACCGGCTCCAGGTCCGGCATCGCCCACGCGGCCAGCGCGTGCCCGCCCTCGTGGTAGGCGGTGATCTTCTTCTCGCGCTCGGAGACGATCTTCGACTTGCGCCGGGGGCCGCCGACGACCCGGTCGACCGACTCCTCCAGCGCGGCGCCGTTGATCAGCGTCCCGTGCTCGCGCGCGGTCAGCAGGGCGGCCTCGTTGATCACGTTGGCCAGGTCGGCGCCGGACATGCCCACGGTGCGCTTCGCCAGCGACTCGAGGTCGACGTCGTCGGCGAAGGGCTTGCCCTTGGAGTGCACGGCCAGGATCGCGCGACGGCCCGCCAGGTCGGGGGCACCGACCGGGATCTGCCGGTCGAACCGGCCGGGACGCAGCAGCGCCGGGTCCAGGATGTCGGGCCGGTTCGTCGCGGCGATCAGGATGATGCCGCCGCGGGCGTCGAAGCCGTCCATCTCGACGAGCAGCTGGTTCAGGGTCTGCTCGCGCTCGTCGTGACCGCCGCCGAGGCCGGCACCGCGCTGGCGGCCGACCGCGTCGATCTCGTCGACGAAGATGATGCAGGGCGCGTTCTGCTTGGCCTGCTCGAACAGGTCACGCACACGGGAGGCACCGACACCGACGAACATCTCGACGAAGTCGGAGCCCGAGATCGTGTAGAACGGCACGCCCGCTTCGCCGGCGACCGCACGGGCCAGCAGCGTCTTGCCGGTGCCGGGCGGGCCGTAGAGCAGGACGCCCTTGGGGATCTTCGCGCCCAGGGCCTGGTAGCGGCCCGGGTTCTGCAGGAAGTCCTTGATCTCGTAGAGCTCCTCGACCGCCTCGTCGGCGCCCGCCACGTCCGCGAACGTGTTCTTCGGCATGTCCTTGTTCAGCTGCTTGGCCTTGGACTTGCCGAAGCTCATGACCCGGTTCCCGCCGCCCTGGGCGTTGTTCAGGAACCAGAACAGCAGGATCAGCACCAGCGCCAGCGGGATCATCGTGATCAGCAGCGTGGACAGGAAGGAGTCCTGGCGCACGACGGTGTCGTACTCGGCGATCCCCGGGACCTGGCGGATCTGGTCGAAGATCTGGCCGGAGATCTGCGCCGGGTACTGGGTGAGGATCTGGGTGGTCTCGTTGCCGTTGACCTCGATCGGGCGGTCCAGCGTGAGACGGAGCTGTTGCTCACGGTCCTCGACGAGGGCGTCCTTGACATTGCCCGACTGCACCTGGGAGAGCGCGACCGACGTCGTGACCTCGGTGTATCCACGGGTGTCGTCGAACAGCTGACTGAACCCGAGATAGATCAGGAGCGCGACGAGGATCCAGATCAGCGGGTTGCGGAGCAGGCGCTTGCGGTCCATGCAACGTCGGCCTGGGTGGCCTTCACCTTCCCGGGAGTGGTTCTCGGCAGCGGCGGCGGACGGTGTACCGCCCCGCCGGAGGGCCCTGACCCGTCAGGATAGCCCCACGGTGGGTGGAGTGCTCCGGACGGACCTGGCCGGACCGCCCGGTGTGCGGGCGGACGTCCGGTGAACGAACCGGCGAGCTGCCCGGTTCCCCCACAGGGGTGTCCCGACGCACACGTCGGCACCGTCGTGTGGGACAACTGTGCAACACGCTCGGTACCCGGACGGCGGCGGAGGGCAGCGGCGCCCTGCTCCGTCCGGACCAGCGGCGACGATCTGCGGGCCGGGAGGGACGATCGGATGGCGCTCGACACGGTGGCCGGACCTCGGCGGACGGTGTCGCTGCTCGCCACCGGACTCGCCGCCGCGGCGGCACTGGCGGTCTTCACCGCGCCGGCGGGGGCGGCCGTCGCCGTGCCCGTGACCGCGCCGCCCGCGGCCGCCGCACCGGCGCCGCCGGTGGTCACCGCGCCGCCGGCGACCACCGCCCGGGCCGACGCCGGCCCGCTCGCGTCGCGCCCGGCCGTCGTCGCGGGGCCGGGATCGATCGGGCCGGGCACCGTCACCGAGACCACCGGCGCGGGCCTGTGCACCGCCGGGTTCGTGTTCACCGCGGGCGAGCGCACCTTCCTCGGCCAGGCCGCGCACTGCGGCGGGACCGGCGACGAGACCGAGACCGACGGCTGCACCTCCGCCGCGGTGCCGCTGGGCACCCCGGTGCTGGTGCACGGCCGCGGCGGGACCGTCACCGGGACGCTGGCCTGGAGCTCGTGGAACACCATGCAGGCCCGGGGCGAGCGCAACCCCGACGTCTGCGCCTACAACGACCTCGCGCTCGTCGAGCTGCCCGCGGGCGCCGGCCCCTCGGTGGGTGCCGCGGTGCCGTTCTTCGGCGGCCCCGGCGCGGTCCGCACCGCGCCGCTGCCCGCAGGCACCCCGGTCTTCGGCCTCACCAACCCGCCCGACGCCGACGGCGTCCGCACGGTCGGGGTGCGCGCCGGTGCGGCCGCCGCCGAGGTCGGCGGCGGCTGGGGGCACGCGATCTTCGCCGTGCAGGACGGTGTGGCCGGGGAGTCGGGCAGCCCGCTGCTCGACGCGCAGGGCCGCGCGGTCGGCGTGCTGTCCAGCCTCACCACCACCGACGACCTGCCCAGCATCGAGTACACCGACCTGGCGAAGGCGCTGGACTACGCCGCCCGCACCGACGGCCCGGCCGGTCTCGCGCTCGCCGGCGGGCACGCGTTCACCGCCGCCCCGCCCGGGGTGGACCCGCGGGCGCTGGCCACCCCAGCCGGGCCCGGGCTCGGCTGAGCCGCCCTCAGGCGTAGACCGACGGGTCGAGCGTCCCGATGTAGGGCAGGTCGCGGTAGCGCTCGGCGTAGTCGAGGCCGTAGCCGACGACGAACTCGTTCGGGATGTCGAAGCCGACGTAGCGGACCGGGACGTCGACCTTCACCGCGTCCGGCTTGCGCAGCAGCGTCACGACCTCCAGCGACGCGGGCGAGCGGGTCTGCAGGTTGCCCAGCAGCCAGTTCAGGGTCAGCCCCGAGTCGATGATGTCCTCGACGATCAGCACGTGCCGTCCGGCGATGTCGCGGTCGAGGTCCTTGAGGATCCGCACGACGCCCGACGACGACGTCGACGAGCCGTAGGAGCTGACCGCCATGAACTCCAGCTGGGCCGGGATGGGCAGCGCGCGGGCGAAGTCGGTCATGAACATGACGGCGCCCTTGAGGACGCCGATCAGCACGAGGTCGGACTCGCGGCCGTCGCGCACGAGGTCGGCGTAGTCACCGGCGATCTGCTGCGCCAGCTCCGCGGTCTTCTCGCGCACCTGCTCCTCGGTGACCAGCACCGAGGAGATGTCCCCGTCGTACACCCGACCCCCTCGCACGGACCGTGTGCCGGTCCGGTCGACGCCTCCACCGGGTCCGCGGTCACGCCCGGTCACGCGGCCGACTGTGGCGGCGCAGCACGAGCCTGCCACGGGCGCGGGTCAGCACCAAGCCGCCGCCCAGCGCCGGTCCGCCCTGTCCGCGCCAGGCCCCGACGAGGTCGTCGGCGGCGCGCAGCTGCGCGTCGGTGAGTGCCCGCGCGCCCGCCCCGGCGAGCCATTCCCGCAGGACCCGGCGTCGTACGGCGGGCTCGGCACCGGCCAGGACCCCGGCGTCGAGCGGGGTGCCGACGACCTCACCGGCCCCCGGCCCGGGCCCGGCCGACTCCGTCACGGCGGCACCCGGCGGTGGCCCGTTGTCACCGGAATCACCCGGCCCGGCCCCCCCCGCCCGTGCGGCCCTCTCACCGTCCGTGGCCACAAGGGCCGCGGACAGCAACCGGGCAGCGGCGGCGGAGAGAGCGGCGTCGTCGTCGTGGAGCTGGTCCGCGGTGCGCGCCAGCGCGGCCGCGACCCCGCCGCCCAGGACGTCCTCCAGCAGCGGCAGCACCTCGTGCCGCAGCCGGGAGCGGGCGAAGCGGGGGTCGGCGTTGTGCGGGTCGGCCCACACCTCGACGCCCGCGGCCGCACAGGCCGCGACCGTGTCCGCCCGGCGCACCCCGAGCAGCGGGCGCAGCCACGGCTCGGACCACGCGCGCATCCCGGACAGCGACCGGGCCCCGGAGCCCCGGCCGAGGCCCAGCAGCACGGTCTCGGCCTGGTCGTCGAGGGTGTGCCCGAGCAGTACCGGGGACGACGGCGACGGCCGCGCCGCCCGCAACGCCACGTACCGGGCGGTCCGGGCCGCGCCCTCGGGGCCGCCCGCCTCACCGACGACGACCGGGCGCACCGACGCCGTCACGCCGAGCCCGCGCAGCCACGCCGCGAGTGCGGCCGACCGCCCGGCGGACCCGTCCTGCAGACCGTGGTCGACGACGACGGCGTGCACCGGCCCCGCGACGACCTCCCGGACCGCGAGCAGCAACGCGGTGGAGTCGGCGCCACCGGAGCAGCCGACCAGCGGCGGGGCGGCGGCCGCGACGGCGGGCAGCCGGGTCAGTGCCGCCCGCACCGCCCGCCGGACCCGGGCCGCCGCGGCGGACTCATCACCCGTCAGGCGACGCGGCGCAGCCACGCGGGCGGGTCGTCCAGCTCGGCGCGGGTCGGCAGCGTCTCCGGCGACTCCCAGGCCCGGTTGATCCCGGCCATCCCGGCCTCGCGCTCGACGGCCCGGCAGAACGCGGCGCCGACGGCGTACTGGCGCATCTTCGCCTCGACCCCGAGCAGCGCGCGCAGGATCCGGTCGATCAGCCCGCCACCGCGGCGGCGCTCGGTGAACCGGCGCCGGATGAGCGCGACGTCGGGGACCACGTCCGGCCCGACGGCGTCCATGACGTGGTCCGCGTGCCCCTCCAGCAGTGTCGACAGAGCCAGCAGGCGGTCGAGCACGGCCCGCTGCTCGGGGCCCTGCAGCAGCTCGACCAGGGCGAGCACATCGGCCTTGCGGCCGTCCTCGCCGCGCAGCGCGCGGATCGCGTCGGGCAGCCGGGCGAGCCGCGCGGTGTCGGGCTCCTGCAGCGACAGCAGCTCGGTGACCAGCCCGGCGAAGTGGTCGCGCAGCCAGGGCACCGCGGTGAACTGGAGCCGGTGGGTGGCCTCGTGCAGGCAGACCCAGAGGCCGAACTGGTCGCCGTCGACGTCGAGCGATCGGGAGGCGGCGTAGACGTTCGGGGCGACGACGACGAGCCGGCCCGCCCCGCCGGGCCCGCCGAACGGGTCGTACTGGCCGAGCACGCGGGCGCCCATGTAGGCGAGCAGCGCGCCGAGCTGGACCCCGGAGCCGGCGGCGGTGACCGTGCGCAGCGGCCACGGTGAGTCGGGCAGCCGGGCGCCGGAGGTCAGCGCCTCCATCCCTCCGACGGCGGCACGCGCCCAGGCGGGCCGGTCCAGCACGTCGGCGGGCAGCAGCGGCAGGTCCGCCCCCAGGCCGGTGACCTCGCGGACGTGCCCCTCGGCGCGGGCGGAGTCGGCGCGCAGGCGCTCCACCAGCGCACCCGCCACCGCGGGGGTGGTGCGGGGCCCGGCGGGCATCAGCGAGGCCGCCGTCGACGCGGCCAGGGACCAGTTCACCGGCAGCCCGGCGCCGGGACGGGCGGGGCTGCGGCCGGTGACCGGGCCGGTCGTCTCGGTCTCCATGCGGCCCACGCTACCCGCGACGCCGGGTGCGTGAGACCGGGTCAGCCGCGGCAGCCGCAGCGCGACAACGTCGCCGCGATGCGGTCCAGCGCAGGCCGGGCGTCGGCCGGCGAGGTGCCGTTGGACAGCAACGCGAACACCAGCAGCCTGCCGTCGACGTCGGTGACGACCCCGGCGAGGCTGGAGGCGCCGGACAGGGTGCCGGTCTTCGCGCGCACGACGCCGCGCCCGGCGACCGTCCGCGGGTCGCCGAAGCGGTCGGCGAGTGTGCCGCCACCACCGGCGACCGGGAGCCCGGTGAGGATCGGGCGCAGGAACTGCACGTCGGTGGGGCTGTCGGACTGGGCCGCGGCCGAGGCCAGCACCGCGCCGAGCAGCCGGGCCGGGATCAGGTTGTCCCGGGACAGGCCGCTGCCGTCGGCGAGCCGGAGCCCGGACACGTCGTAGCCGGCCTGGACCAGGGCCTCGGTGACCGCCTTCGAGGCGCCGTCGAAGGAGGCCTCGGCGTCCTTGGACACCGCGACCTGGCGGGCCATCGCCTCGGCGGTGACGTTGTCCGAGGCGGTGAGCATGTACTCGATGAGGCTCGCAACCGGTGGGGAGGACACGCTGCCGAGCACCGGCGCGTTCGCCGCGGCGACGCCCTCGCGGACGTCGGAGGCGCCGAGCGCGCGGGCCAGCGCCCTCCCGGCGGCCGCGGCGGGGTCGGTGCTGCGCGGGCCGTCCTGCTGCAGCGGGTCGGTGCGGCCGCCGTCGAGCATCAGCGCCGACATCGGGGCGACGTAGCCGTCCGCGACGTCGGTGGGCCCCCAGCCCGGGGACTCGGCCGGGCCCTTCCAGAGGCTCGCGTCGGTGTAGACCGTGGTGATCGGCCGGCCGACGGCCTTCTTCACCTGCTCGGCGAGGTCGGCGATCCGTGCGGGCTCGGGGTAGAGCCCGTCCTGACCGTCGGGCAGCGCGGTCAGCGACGGGTCGCCGGACCCGACGAGGACGACCGAGTCCGGGGTCGGGCCGGGCACGACCCGGGTCGCGAGCCGGTCGGTCGGGTTCAGCGACAGCAGCGCGGCCGCGGCGGTGAGCAGCTTCGTCGTCGAGCCGGGGACCATCCCGCGGTTGCCGTCGCGCTCCCAGATCGGCTTCACCCCGCGCGGGGCCGCGGAGTCCATGACGACCCCGGTGACCTCGCCGAGCTCGGGCGCGTCGAGCTGGGAGGACAGGGCCTGGGTGATCCCGGCGGCGCTCGGCACCGGCGCCGTCGGCGTGAGCGGGCGCAGGGCGGGCATCGGGACCGGCGGGTACTGGGCGGCGGTGGTGCCGAGCCCGAACGAGCTGCGGGCGTCCGGCCCCGCGAGTGCGACGGCACCGAACAGCGAGGCCAGTGCCATCACCGCGACGGCGACCACGGCGAACCGCCGGTAGCTGCGCTCCGGCCGGCGATGCCTGCGTCCCACGGACCCTCCTGTACCTGCTCGTCCGGCGGCCGACCTGCCCGCACGGGGGTGCGACGCGGGCCACATCGGCCCGCTCCGCCCTCACCGGCGTGCACCCGTGCCCACCCGGTCCCTCACACTAGGGGGCAGCACCGACACCGCCGGAGCGGGCGGGCCAGCGGCCCCGCCCCGGATCCGGTGGAGCCGTGACACAAGACCGCTGACCCTCTTCAAGGAGCAACGAACCGTGGACTTCGACGTCACCATCGAAATCCCCAAGGGCGGCCGGAACAAGTACGAGGTCGATCACGAGACCGGACGCATCCGGCTCGACCGCACCCTGTTCACCGCCACCCAGTACCCCGCCGACTACGGGTTCATCGACGACACCCTGGGCGAGGACGGGGATCCGCTGGACGCCCTGGTCCTGGTCCAGGAGCCGACCTTCCCGGGGTGCGTCATCCGCTCCCGCGCGATCGGCATGTTCCGGATGAAGGACGAGAAGGGCGGCGACGACAAGGTCCTCTGCGTTCCCTCGGACGACCCCCGCCAGGAGCACCTGCGCGACATCCACCACCTGGCCGAGTTCGACCGGGCGGAGATCCAGCACTTCTTCGAGATCTACAAGACCCTGGAGCCGGGCAAGAGCGTCGAGGGCGCGTCCTGGGTCGGCCGGGCCGACGCCGAGCGCGAGATCAAGGCGTCCTACGAGCGCGCGAAGAGCGCCGGGCACTGATCGGTCGCCGGGGCGGCCGTCACCGGCCGCCCCGGACACCGGGTCACACCTTCTCGAACACCGCGGCGAGGCCCTGGCCACCGCCGATGCACATCGTCTCGAGCCCGTAGCGGGCGTCGCGGCGCTGCATCTCGCGGGTGAGGGTCGCCAGGATGCGGCCGCCGGTCGCACCGACCGGGTGGCCCATCGAGATCCCCGAACCGTGCACGTTGGTGCGCTCGAAGTCGGCGTCGGTGAACTTCCACTCCCGCGTGCAGGCGAGCACCTGCGCCGCGAACGCCTCGTTCAGCTCGATCAGGTCGATGTCGGCCAGGGTCAGCCCGGCCGCGTCCAGGGCCTTGGCCGTCGCCGGGACCGGGCCGATGCCCATCGTCTTGGGCGGGACACCGCCCAGCCCCCAGGACACGACCCTCGCCAGCGGGCGCAGCCCCAGCTCGGCGGCCTTCTCCGGGCTGGTCACCACGCAGATCGCGGCGCCGTCGTTCTGGCCCGAGGCGTTGCCCGCGGTCACCGTGGCGTCCGGGTCGTCCTTGCCCAGGATCGGGCGCAGCGTCGCCAGCTTCTCGACCGTCGAGTCGGGGCGGACGTGCTCGTCGCGCTCCACGACGGTGTCGCCCTTGCGGCCCGGCACGGTCACCGGGACGATCTCCTCGCCGAACACCCCGGACTCCTGGGCCGCGGCAGCCCGCCGGTGCGAGCGGACGGCGTACTCGTCCTGCTCGGCGCGCGGGATCGCGTACTCCCGGCGCAGGTTCTCCGCGGTCTCCAGCATCCCGCCCGGCACCGGGAAGTTCTTCCCGCCCGCGGTGACGCGGCCGCGGGCCAGCGAGTCGTTCAGCATGACCCCGCCGCCCTTGACCCCCCACCGCATCCCGGTGGAGTAGAACGACGCGCCCGACATGGACTCGGCGCCGCCGGCCAGCACGACCTCCGCCGCGCCGGTCCGCACCTGGGCCGCCGCGTAGAGCACCGCCTGCAGACCCGAGCCGCAGCGACGGTCGATCTGGATGCCGCCCGCGGTCACCGGCAGGCCCGCGTCGAGCGCGGCGACCCGGCCGATCGCCGGGGCGTCCATCGTCGGGTAGCAGTGGCCCAGCACGACGTCCTCGACCAGGTCGGGGTCCAGCCCGGTCCGGTCCATCACCGCGCGGATCACCGTCGCGGCCAGGGTGTGCGCCGGGACGTCGCGCAGCGACCCCCCGAACCCGCCGACCGGGGTCCGCAGCGGTTCACAGATCACCGCATCACGCATGGGGTCTCTCCTTCTAGACGAACTGCCGGGTCAGCCACTCGGCGACCAGGGCGGGCTTCTCGGATCCCTCGACCTCGACGGTCACGCCGATGGTGAGCTGGACACCGCCGGGGACGTCGCTGACGTCGGTCAGCTCGACCCTGGCGCGGATCCGGCTGCCCACCGGCAGCGGGCTGGTGAACCGGACCTTGTTCAGGCCGTAGTTCACGCCCATCTTGACCCCGTCCACCTTGTAGACGGACTGGACCAGCGTGGGCAGCAGCGACAGGGACAGGAAGCCGTGGGCGATCGTGGTGCCGAAGGGGCCGGACGCGGCCCGCTCGGCGTCGACGTGGATCCACTGGTGGTCGTCCGTGGCGTCGGCGAAGCCGTCGATCCGCTCCTGCGTGACGGTCAGCCAGGGCGAGGTCCCGATCTCGGTCCCCTTGGCCGCCCGCAGCTCGTCCACTCCGTCGAAGACGCGCATCTGTCACTCCGTTCGTGGTGCGTGGTCGGTGATCTGTCTCCCGCTCTCCCTACCGCACCGGGGGCCGTCCGGGGTGCGCCACGTCGTCGAACACACATGCCCCGCACCACACGACCGGTGCAGCTTGGTTATGGTCACCTCGTCAGGAGCCGCCTTGAGCAGACGGGCACCGCTTCGACGTGGAAGGCCGACGCCCCATGACCCCGACCGCCCGCCGCCGATGACCAGCACCACCGCCCCACCTCCCGGCCCGGACGGCCTCGTCCACCGGGCCGTGCCGTACCGGGACCCCGAGGACCAGGCCGTCGCGATCGCCGGGCCGGTGACCGAGGCGCTGGAGACGGGGCGCCGTGCGCTGGTGATCGTCGACCCGCGGTGCGCGGCGGTGCTGCGCCGCTCCCTCGGCCACGACGCCGGGGTGGAGTTCCGCTCGCCGGACCGGATGCACTCGGCCCCGCCGTTCACGGTCGCGGGGCGCTGGAGCCGCGCGGTGCGCGAGGCACTGGCCGACGGCGCGTCCGGGGTCTGCACGGTCGGCCAGCCGGTCGAGCTGCCCCATGCGGACCCCGCCTACTGGACCCGCCTCGACCTCGCCCTCTCCCACGCCCTGCGCGCGCTGCCCGTCGAGCTGCTGTGCTGCTTCCCCGACGCCGAGGCCGACCGGGCGCGCGCAGGGGCCCTGCACGACGAGTTCCTCGTCGACGGCGTCCCGGTCCCGAGCGACTGCCGGCGCGACGACCACGAGCTGCTGGCGGAGAACCCGCAGCGCCCGCCGGACGAGCTGGGGCCGCCGATCATGACGCTCCCGGTGACCCTGGACGACCTCGGGTCGATGCGGCGCATCGTCGAGCGGCAGGCCGAGCTGTCCGGGCTGGGGCCCACCCGGGTCTCCGACCTCGTGCTGGCGGTCAACGAGCTGATCAGCAACGGCGTCGAGCACGGGTCGGGCCACCCGGTCCTGCGGATGTGGCGCACCGAGGCGGGGCTGGTCTCGGAGATGAGCGACGCCGCGACGTGCCGGCTCGCGTTCCCCGGGCTGGCCGCGCCGCCGGTCTCCGGGGACCGTGGCCGCGGGATGTGGCTGGCCTCGGAGCTGTCGGACGTGCTGCAGGTGTGGACCGCGGAGGACGATCCCGGTCAGGTGACGGGCACGGTCGTGCGCGTCACGATGTCGCCCCCGTGAATCCCGGTACGGTCCCGGGGTGACCCGGCACGACCGCGCCGACCCGGTGTCCCGCTTCCTGCGGATGGTGACCGGGCCCGAACCGCCGCTCGACGAGGCCGCACTGGCGATCGCCGCCGGCGGCGCCCCGGACCCGGAGGTCGCGGCGCTGTCCACCGCGCGGGCCCGCGCGACGCTCGACGAGCTCGCCGACGGCGTGACCGGGTTCGAGTCGCTGCTGCACCGACTGTTCACCGAGGCAGGGTTCCGCGGCAACTCCGCCGACTACGCCGACCCGCGCAACTCCTTCCTGCCCGACGTCCTCGAACGCCGCACCGGCATCCCGATCACGCTGTCGGTCGTCGCGATCGAGGTCGGCCGCCGGGCCGGGGTGCCGCTGGAGGGCGTCGGCATGCCCGGGCACTTCCTCGTGCGGGTCCCTGGCACCCAACGCCTCGTCGACGCCTTCGACGGCGGCAGGCGCCTGGACCCGGCGGGCTGCGAGGAGCTCTTCCGCGCGACGACGGGTGCCGGCCCGGAGGTGCCCTTCGACGCCGGCATGCTGCCGCGCAGCTCGACCCGCCAGATCCTCGCCCGGATGCTGGAGAACCTGCGGGCGACCTACGGCCGTGCCCGTGACCACGACGGCCTGGAGTGGGTGCTCCGGATGCGGCTGGGCCTGCGGCACCAGGGCCCGGAGCTCATCCGCGAGCTCGGCGAGGTGCTCGCCGCGCAGGCCAGGTGGGACGAGGCGGCCCGGCTGATGGAGTCCTGGGTGGACGGTCCGGGGCGCGGGTCGCGCTCGGGCGCCGAGGTGCTGGACGAGGTGCGCACCGAGGCGATGCGGCACCGGGCCCACCTGAACTGATCAGGTGTGCGGGGCCCGGGTCGGCGCGCCGGAGTCCTCGCCGAAGCGCCACGGCTGCCCGGTCGACTCCAGCACGGCCATCCACAGGTCGCCGTGCGGGTCGACCTGGTTGCGACGGCTGACGGCCAGGCTCATCGGGATGTGCACGAACCGGCGTCGCACCCGTCCGACGACCATCGCGGTGCGCCCGGACATGGCGGCGTGCACCGCGGCCTGGGACAGCCGGACGGTGTAGACGCTGTCGTAGGGGTTCGCGGGGACGCTGCGGATGATGTAGCTGGGGTCGACGTAGCGGACGGTGGTCTCCATCCCGGCCTCGGCGAAGGAGTCGGCGATGCGCTCCTTGAGCCACGGTCCGATGTCGGAGAGCTTGGCGTTGCCGGAGGCGTCGGTGCGCCCCACCGGCGGCAGCATCTCCTGCCCCGCCCCCTCCGCGACGACGACGACCGCGTGCCCGCGCTGGGACACCCGTCGTCGCAGGTGGTGGAGCAGGCCGGTCTCGCCGTCGAGCTCGAAGGGCACCTCGGGGATCAGGACGGCGTCGGCGTCGGAGCGCACGAGCGAGGCGTAGCAGGCGATGAAGCCGGAGTGGCGGCCCATGAGCTTGACCAGCCCGACCCCGCCGGGGGTGGACTTGGCCTCCACGGTGACCGACCGGATGGCCTCGCTGGCCTGGGAGAACGCCGTCTGGAAGCCGAAGGACTGGTCGATGAACGGGATGTCGTTGTCGATCGTCTTCGGGATCCCGACGACGGCGATCCGCAACCCCCGCTCCCCCACCACGCGCGCGATCTCCATCGCGCCGCGCATGGTGCCGTCGCCGCCGATCACGAACAGCACGTTGAGGTGCATCTGCTCGAGGCAGTCGACGATCTCCTCGGGGTCCTGCGGGCCGCGCGAGGTGCCGAGGAAGGTGCCGCCGTCGACCGGGATGTCGCGCACCGACTCCGGGCTCAGCTCGACGACGTCGTGGCCGTAGGAGGAGACGAAGCCGCGGTAGCCGTTGCGGAACCCGACCACCCGGCGCACGCCGTAGTGGTAGGTCAGGGTGCGGACCAGGCCGGAGATGACGTCGTTCAGGCCCGGGCACAGGCCACCGCAGGTGACGATCCCGGCCCGGGTCTTCGACGGGTCGAAGTAGATCTGCCGGCGGGGCCCGCACGGCTCCAGCCCCGGCAGCTCCTCCGGTTCGACGCCCCGGGCGCGGATCCCGGCGGCGGTGTCGTCGAGCAGGACCCGGTCACCGGCGTCGACGTAGTGCTCGGTGGTGCGGCGGGCGTCGAGCAGTGGTGCCAGCGGTGAGGTGATGCGGGCCGGGCCGAGCGTGTCGATGGCCAGGTCCCCGGGGGTGATGCTGCCGTACTCCGAGGTGGTCACGCGCACGCTCCGTCTGGATCGATTCGCCCGGGGGCCGGGCGATCATCGTGTCGCACCCCGGGACGCTCGTCGATCCGACCCTCCGGGGACGACGCGGCGGGACCACCCGCGGGTGCGCCGGATCCGGCCGATCGGACCACCGTCGTCGCCGCTGGGTCATCGGCCGGTGCGCGGACCGCCCACATCGTTGCGTCGAGCATCGTCAGAGGTCACCGGTTTCGCCCACCCGCTCGCACACGCGCTGTGAACAGTTCGAGCACCCGGGGTGAACACCGCAGGTCGCATAGGGCAAAATTCGTCCATGCGGAGCAACGACCCCCGTCACACCTGGTCCACCGGATTCGCCCGCACCATCGCCGAGGAGCTGCGTCACGGCGTCGCGACCGGCGCGGTCACCTGGAGCGAGGCCGACGAGCTGCTCAACCGCCTGCGCACGGTGATCGACCAGGCGCTGGACGTGCATCCGCAGCCACTGTGACGGCGTCGGTGTCCCCGACGGGGACGGCGCGGTAGGACCGCCCGACCCACACCAGCGGACGGCCGCGGCGGCGCAGCCCGAGCAGCTCGACGACCTCGGCCGCGACCAGCAACGACGCGCCGACCTCGGTGACCGACAGGACCCGGCAGCGCAGTGCGGTGCCCACCTCGACCAGCCACGGCTCCCCGGTCGGCAGGGTCACCCACCGGACACCGGCTCCGAAACGCTGCGCGCCCGGGACGGCGAACGCCGCGGCGAGCCCGGTGTCGGCGTCGTCGAGCAGGTGCACGACGACCGTCCCGCCCCCGGCGAGCGCACGGGCCAACCGTGAGTCGCGGGCGGTCGAGAACGACACCGCCGGCGGGTCCACCCCGACCGAGGCGACCGACGAGGCCGTCATCCCGACCGGCCCGTCGGGCCCGGTCGCGGTGAGCACCGCGATCCCGGCGGGGTGCCCGCGGAACGCCGTCCGCAGGCCCCCCGCCGGATCCGCGACGGTCACGCCCGCGCCAGGGCGAAGCGCTCCGCGGCGTCGGCCCAGTTCACGACGTTCCACCAGGCCTTGACGTAGTCGGGCTTCAGTTCTTGGGGTCTGTAACGAGAACGGTGGTTCCGGCGATGTTGTCAGTAGTGCTCGGCGCCCGGCCAGCGGTCACCGAAAGTGATGGCGAAGGCGTTGAGGACTGGCTTCCAGCGCATCATCCATCGGGTGTGGCCTCGTCCGGTCGGGTCGAGGCTGCGGGTGACAAGGTACAGACATTTCATCGCGGCCTGCTCGCTGGGGAAATGCCCTCGCGCTCGGACCGCTCGCCGGTAGCGGGCGTTCAACGATTCGATCGCGTTCGTCGTACAGATCACCCTCCGGACCTCGATGTCGTAGTCGAGGAACGGCATGAACTCGGTCCAGGCGTTACGCCACAAACGTATCATCGCCGGATAGGCTCGCCCCCACTCGTCATCGAGATCATCCAGCGCGGCTGCAGCGGCATCGGCGGTGGACGCGGTGTAAATAGCTC